>NZ_JBLUXC010000055.1:0-24473 GCF_048276795.1 Aeromonas sp. PS2Canimalfood6 | reverse complement strand
CACACAGATTGCTTGATTCAAATTGTTAAAGAGCGTCACGCTTATCGCGTTGAGGAGGCGCATCTTACGCTCCTCACTTCGAAAGTCAAGCGGTTGTTTTCGCTTTTCTTTCGGCGCCCACTTCCTAAGGAAGCTGGCTCATCAGGTTGGCGTGTTCCGCCGTGCTGGTAGGGGCGCATTATAGGGAGCCGCGCCGTGATGACAAGGGCTTTTTCACCGAAAAGAACCGTTCGCTCAGATATGCAGCAAAGCGGTTCAATTTCGTTCGCATCACCACCATTTCGGGCTGTCATTGGATTTAAATTGAACATTTGAAAAGCCACTTTATAATTGGCTTTTAAAATGTTCAATTAAGGTTTCATTCATGCACCAGATCCTGGATAGCCGCAAAGAGGAGAGAATCGTTCCTTTGTTCCGCCTCGGGTTTCGGCCTTTCTTCCTGTTCGGCGCCTTGTTCTCGGCTTTGGCGATGCTGGGCTGGCTGGGGCAGCTCAACAGCTGGTTCGCTCTGCCCGGGATTGCCAACCCCATCTGGTGGCATGCACATGAAATGCTGTTCGGCTTTGGTGCCGCCATAGTGGCGGGTTTTCTGCTTACCGCCGTCCAGAACTGGACCGCTCACCCAGGTGTACGCGGTTGGCCGCTGGCACTGGTCGTGGGATTGTGGGCCATCCCGAGAGGCCTGCTCCCCTGGTTTGGAGAAAGCAATGTCACTCTGATGGTCATGGACCTGGCCTGGTTGCCCCTCTGTACGTGGTTCCTCGCCAGACCCATCATAGTGACGCGCCAGTGGCGCAATCTCTTTTTTGTTCCCCTGCTTCTCGTGTTGACCCTGCTCAATACCGCTTGCTGGCGGTGGCATGCCGAATGGCCATTGGTGGAACATATCCTGCTTGCAACCGTGCTCCTCTTCACAACCCTGATTGCCGTCATGGGAGGACGTGTCATTCCCTTCTTTACCGCCAGAGGCACTGGGGCAGAAAAAGCACCCCCACTGCCGTGGCTGGAGCGCATTGCCCTCGCGTCTCTGTGGCTCATCCTGCTGCTCTGGTTGGTGCTCCCGACACAGTGGGTCATCGGAATCCAGATGTTCCCTCTATATATAGTGGCGGCAGGGGCTCACCTCTACAGGCAGCTGCGCTGGCAACCCGGAACCACGGTGGCCCACCCTCTGCTGTGGTCGCTTCACCTGGCCTACCTCTTTATCCCACTGGGGCTGACCGCCCTGGCGGCACACACGGCTGGCTGGCCGATTGCCTTGTCACTGGCCAGCCATCTGTTCAGCGCGGGCAGCATGGGGGCCATGATCCTCGGGATGATAGCCCGTGTATCCCTCGGACACAGTGGCAGAGCCCTGCAGATAGGACGCAGGATAACGGCGGCATTTGCACTGGTGATCCTGTCCGCGCTGTTGCGGGTCTTGCTCCCTCTCTGTTGGCCAGATCTCACCCTCACGGGATGGAACCTCAGCGGATGGAGCTGGGTTGCCGCCTACGGTCTGTTCATCTGGGTTTATACCCCCATACTGACCAGTCCCAGGGCTGATGGCCGCCCCGGCTAGTCATCGCGTGGCCATGGCCGGATAGTGGATCAGATTGTGGAAGATGGCGGGAGCGACCCCAAGATTGCGATAGCCATGGGTACGGTCCGCTGCAAACCGGACGGCCTCCCCCTGATCGAGGGAACGCCACGCTCCGTCCACCAGTACCTCCATCACACCGCTGATGACGATGACATGTTCGGTCACTCCGGGTTCATGGGGTTCTGATTTCCGCTGGTAGCCAGGTAGCAGGGTCAGTTCGAACAACTCGAAACCAAAGCGGGCCTCATAGGGGAAAAGCGGGGCAACCTGCATCCCCTCTCCCGCCGGCTGCTGTCGAATATCATCGGCAATACGGTATACCGTCTCTCCCTGTGCCGCTGGTGTCGGCTCAATGAAACTGGAGAAAGAGACCCGAAAACCGGTGGCAATCTTCCACAATGTTGCCACCGTCGGACTGGATTCACCTCGCTCGATCTGTCCCAGCATGGCCTTGCTCACCCCCGTTTCACGGGCGGCCATATCCAGGCTCCATCCTCTTTCAGTGCGCAGCCCTTTCAATCGCTGGGCCAGATAGCGACTCATCTCCTGCATCTGTTCTCCGATTTCTTCGAGCCATATTGTGCGCCATAACGCACAGCGTTATAGTCGAAACCACATTGTACGCAATAGCGCACAAGCTACCAGCATCCACAAGGAAGTTTCCCATGCCCCTAGCCCTCCCCCACATGGTCGCGGGACTCATCGCCGTATTGGTGGGTTACACGAGTTCTGTCGTCTTGATCATCCAGGCCGCCACGGCCGCCGGTGCCGATACAGCCCAGGTCTCTTCCTGGCTATGGACACTGGGTATCGGCATGGGGGTCAGCTGCATCGGCCTCTCCCTCTATTACCGGGTGCCTGTCTTGACGGCCTGGTCTACCCCGGGTGCCGCCCTGCTCATCACCAGCCTGGGGAACTTCAGTCTGGCTGAAGCCATCGGCGCCTTCATCATCTCTTCACTGCTGATCACCCTCTGCGGTATCAGCGGCTGGTTCGACAGGCTGATGCGTCACATTCCCGCCCCCCTGGCGGCCGCCATGCTGGCCGGAGTCTTGCTCAGGTTCGGGCTGGATCTCTTCAAGGTGGCACCGCAAGATCCTCTGCTGCTTGGCACCTTGCTACTGGCTTTCTTGCTGGGTCGCCACCTCTGGCCCCGCTACACCATGGTGCTGGTCCTGGCGGCCGGCATGCTGCTCTGCACCCTGAGGGGCGAGCTGCAACTCAACGAGGTTCACTGGCAACTTTCCACCCCGGTCTGGAACTCGCCAGCCTTTTCCATCGACGCCCTGCTCGGCATCGCACTCCCGCTCTTTCTCGTTACCATGACCTCGCAAAACATGCCGGGCATTGCCATCCTGCGCGCCCACGGCTATCAACCGGCCACTTCTTCCCTGATTGGCTGGACCGGATTCATCGGCGTGCTGCTGGCACCGTTTGGCGGCTATGCCTTCAACCTGGCCGCCATCACTGCCGCCATCTGCATGGGCAAGGAAGTGGATCACGATGTCACTCGACGCTGGCCTGCTGCCGTGTGGGCTGGTTGTTTCTACCTGCTCACAGGCTGTTTCGGTGCCACCGTGGTTGCCCTGTTCAGCGCATTCCCTGCGGTGCTGGTCACCTGCGTGGCCGGGCTGGCGCTGCTCGGCACCATAGGCAGCAGCTTGCACAGCGCCTTGCAGCAGGACGAGGAGCGGGAAGCCGCGCTACTGACTTTCCTTGTGACTGCCTCGGGGATCACCCTGCTCGGGGTCGGGTCTGCCTGCTGGGGATTGCTGATCGGAGTGACATTGCATCAAGTCAACCGGCTCCGCGCCTGACCTGACCATCTGGGGAGACTCCAGTGAGACGCAGCACATAATCCTGAGAAGAGCGTTCACATATGAACCTTATTCCTTTCTAGTGACAAAACGGCGCAGATCCTTCCCGACAAGCGCCGTTGTCAGACTCAATACTGGAGAACGAAGATGAGGAATCAGGCTGTCATTTTGTTACTGGCACTGCTGGGCGCCACCACGACCCAGGCTGCCGACACCGATCGGGAGCTGGCACGCCAGCTCGCGCTGCAGCAGAAGAACCTGCTGCCGCTCCTGAACAATCAGGAATACCAGAGTCCACTGCCCAACCTGCTGCCAAAGGCCAGCCCGCGCCTGAAGCGCCAGGCTCGGGATGCCAACCAGGCGGCCATCCGTCGGCAAGGGCTGGATGGGGAGGTCAGGGAACTGATGCAACTGCGGCTGGCCAATCCGGATCAGGCGGATGCACTGCAACAAGGGGTTGAGCCACTGGTTGCCTACATACCAAGTGGTGACGAAAAGAGCTGGAGCGCCATCGAGGCGTTCGACAGCGCCGGCAGCCCGATCTATCTCGATGTGAACCAGCCGCCGGCGCGGCCGGTACTGGTGGTGGAGGCCGATCCGGTCAAAGCCAAGAATGCCGGCCTGAAGGTGATGCGAAAGGCGCTGGCTGCCGCCGACATGCAGGTGACGCCCCGTGCCACCAGCAACACCACGCCCCTCAAGACCAGCATTCTCAAGAAGATCAGGCTCAACGATGATCAGGAGCCCTGGCTGCTGGGCGCCGCCGAGGTCTATGCCGTCGTGGCCGGGGTCAATCCTGGCAGGGACGAGCCCGTGGTGGATATCGTCGACATGCCCTATCTCGACTACGACAACACCGACTACACCCCCAACCAGATCCTGGTCTATTGGGATCGCTACCGCTGGGGAGCCGTCGACGTGGTCATGATGGAGCAGGATGACAACGTCAATTACAAGGAGCTGAGTGCCCTCCTGATTGACGCACTCAAACTCGGCTTCACTGCGGGCGGCGTACCCGAGGCCCTGCCCTTCCTCGACCTCGGCGGTCGTATCGTCAAGGCACTTCCGGACTCCTGGATGACCAACAACGACGACTACCTCGACACCTTCTATACCCTGGAGCAGGACCAGAGCTATCACCAGTATCCCGGTGCCGCCGGCAATGCAGTCATCGATCTCGAGCCCAGGGAGATCCAGCCAACCCGGCCCTGACTGTCGCTCAAAACAAAAAGCCAATGAGAAGACTCATTGGCTTTTCTGTATCAGAGCCGCGGATCAGGCCTGACCTTTCGGCCTCACACCCAGTGTGTGACAGATGGCGTAGGTCAGCTCTGAGCGGTTCAGGGTATAGAAGTGGAAATCCTTCACCCCTTCCTGACTCAGCACACGCACCTGGTCGATGGCAATGCTGGCTCCCACCATGTTGCGCGTCATCTGATCGTTTTCCAGCCCTTCGAAACGCTGGTGCATCCAGCGCGGGATTTTCACGTTGGTGAAACCGGCAAACTTGGCCAGGGTCTGGTAGTTGGAGACCGGCAGTATCCCCGGCACGATCTCCGCATCGATACCGATGGCGGCGCAGCGATCCCGAAAACGCAGATAGGTCTCCACATCGAAGAAGAACTGGGTAATAGCCCGGTTGGCACCGGCATCTATCTTGCGCTTGAGGTTGAGCAGGTCGGATTGCGCACTGCGAGCCTCAGGGTGGCCTTCCGGATAGGCGGCGACCGAGATATCGAAATCGGCTTCGGATTTCAGCAGGGCAACCAGGTCGGTGGCATACATGTCAGGCTTGTCGAGGCCGGGGGGCAAGTCTCCGCGCAGGGCCACGATGTGGCGAATGCCGCTGTTCCAGTAATCACGGGCAATGGTGCGCAGCTCGTCACGGCTGGCGTCGATACAGGTCAGGTGCGGGGCGGCGATGAGGCCGGTGCGCTCCTTGATGTCCTTGATCACCTTGTGAGTGCGGTCCCGGGTGCCCGAGTTGGCGCCATAGGTCACAGAGACGAATTTGGGCTCCAGCACCTGCAGGCGCTCGATGGACTGCCAGAGGGTGTTCTCCATCCCTTCGCTGTTGGGCGGGAAAAACTCGAAACTGACCGATATGTCGCCACCCAGATCCGCCAAACTCTGGTTGAGTGCCTCAACCTGACGCGCGCTGTGAAATCCCATCTGCTCTCTCCCTGTCCTGCAACCCATTCCTTCACGCCAAAACGGATGTTTGGACGTCTAAACGTCTTTCTATCTTTATGATAAAACGGATCAAAGTCAATACCGATTTGTCAGCGACAAGGGGGATTGCCGATTTTTTTATTTTGCAATTCAACCTAAGTAATGAGCGACCCCATCCCAAAATGCTGTCAGGCACGCTATGATGCGGGCGGATCGTCCTGGACGTTCTGAATCTGCGTGTGATTGTTTGGCCGGGTTTCCCGGCCTTTTTTTAACTTCTTTCCCCGCCTGCCGATAAGCAATTCAAGCGTTTGCAGGAGCCCCATCATGGAAGATCACCCCGGTTTTGCCACCGATCTGCTGTTCGATCGCTATCAGGGCGAGGTGACGGATCATGATGCGTTCTGGACCGTGCGCACCCCGGGCTCTCCAGACTACTACTTCGGCAACTACCTGTTGCTGCCCACCCCCCCAAGCGATCGTGACAAGGGCTGGCTCGAGGCCAGTTTCGACAGGCTGATTGGCTGGGATCCCCGTATCCGCCACCGCACCTTCCAGTGGCCTCTCGCCGCAGGCCAGAACAGCCGGGTCGCCGGGTTCGTGGCGGCGGGGTACCAATACATGGAGTACGTGGTACTGGCGCTGGGTGCAATGGAGTGGCAAGCCCCCACCGGCATCGACCTGGCTCCGGCTCGCCCGTTCACCGCGGCGGACTGGGATCAGTGGCTCGCCTTCGAGCTGGCAGAGCGGGATCCCGCCCATTCGGAGGAGCGCTATCTTCCCTATCTCTTGTCACGCCGCCAGCTCTATCAGGCCATGATCGATGACGGGCTCGGACAGTGGTGGGGGTTATGGCATCAGGATCAACTGGTTGCCAGCTGCGGACTCTTCTTCACCGGCACCCTGGGACGCTTTCAACTGGTGCGCACGCACGCAGAGTGGCGAAACCGGGGGCTCTGTCGTCTGTTGCTGAGCCAGGTCGCACGCCAGGGACTGGCACGGGCCAGTTCGCTCATCATAGTGGCAGACGAGCACTATCACGCCCAGCGGGTCTATCGCACTCTGGGTTTCGTGCCGGTGGCCCGTATTGGCAGCCTGTGCCGCTTGCCACGGGAATGACAGGTCATCACGCAGATGAAGAACGGGAGGCCAAGGCCTCCCGTTCTTCATGGTGAACCATCAGGGCTGTGCCCCCTCCAGTTCGCTGGCGAGCGCCTCCTCCACTTCGGCAGGAGGCGCTGGAGCGACGGCTCCGGACACCGGTACTGACGGAGGCTGGGTCGCGCTTGCTCCGGAAGGCGCTTGTCCTTCCGGCACCACAGGTGCAGCAGGTTCGGTCCCGATGACACCCGACACAGGGACGGCAGGCACGCTCGCCTCACACTGACACTCCTGTCCCTTGCCCTGGTTGCCCTGATGGGGGGCATACCACCCTTTCAACCCCTGTTCCAGGCGATCGGCCGCCGCCTTGGGTGCCACGGTTCCCAGCAATACCTGCTGGCTCACCTCGGCCAGTTCATCCCCGAGCTTGGGAGTGCCGCGGGAGAGGATCTGGGTGGCAACCCGGATGGTGGAATCGCACTGATCCCGCCACTCCATCATCTCTCTGGCCGCCGGATTGGTGGCTTCAAAGAAGTGGTTGGAGAGCGAGAAGAAGCCGGGCAGCGAGTTGGTATAGAGCTCGGCAAACTGGGGAGTGGTCAGCCACTGCAGGAAGGTCATGGCGGCCTCCTTGTTCTTGCTGGCCGGATTCATCCCCATACCGATGTCGGTGTGATCGGTGAAGAAACAGCCATCCCCCTGCTTTGCCACGGGCGGGCGCATGACACCGAAGTCCACCTTGCCGGTGAAGGGGGCAATCTCCCAGGATCCCGCCGCATAGAAGGCAGCCTTGCCCGAGGTGAACAGCTCGTTGGTGGTGGCGTAGTCGCGGCTCTCGCCCCCCTCCCCCAGGTAGTCACGCCAGCGGGCCAGCTCCTCGAACACCTTGACGTATTGCGGGTTGTTGAAGCGCTCCTGGCCCCCGATCAACGCCAATCGACCATCCTCCCCCTTCCAGTAGTTGGGGCCTATGTTCTGGAAACCGAGCTCGGAGGCAACCCAGCTCTCCGAGCCGCTCACGGCGAGGGGAACATAGCGACCATCCGCCTTCACCTTGTCCAGGGCCGCGAAGAATGCCTCGCGGGTCTGGGGAACCGTCAGCCCCAGCTCACTGAAAATCTTCTTGTTGTAGAAGAAGCCGTGAATCACCGATGCCATAGGTACGCAGAAAGTCTGGGCGCCACTGTCGGTCTGCCAGGGGGATTGGGCAAAGCTCGGGAAGTTCTCCATCCCCGCCATCTCGCTCAGCTCCACCAGATGGCCCGCCTTGAACAGGGCCAGGGAGTCGTCAAACGGGCGGCAGGTGATGAGATCCCCCGCCTTGCCCGCCTTGAGGCTGGTCCAGAGGGTCGGCATGTACTCGACGTTCTGCACCCCGTTGAATTTCACCTGAATACCCGGGTGGGCGGCCTCGAATGCAGGAATGATCTTCTGTTCCCACAAGGCCTTGTCATCTATGCGCCAGCTCTCTATCACCAGCTCGCTGGCCATCAGCTGGCCACACAACAGGAGACTCAGGGCCCCGATCCACTTGTTAGCCATAAGTCCTCCTACACCTTGAAATGGGCGATCAATTGCTGCTGCTTGGCGACCAGATCCGCCAGCACCTCACTGCTGCTGGCCGATTCCCGCGCCTCCCGCTCGGTCTCGTAAGCCACATCCGCAATGCCGGCGACATGACGGGCAACCCCCTGACTCACGGAGATCTGTTCCTGGGCGGCATGAGCCACCTGATCCGCCATCGCCTTGATGGCACTCATCCGCTCGGCAATGGATTGCAACGCCTCGTCCATCACCCGGGTCTGGGCCACGCAATCCTGGGTCTGCTCCTGGCTGCGTGCCATCACGGCCACCACGTGCTTGCTGGAACTTTGCAGGTTCTCGATCATGGCCTGGATCTCCTCGGTCGAGGTCTGGGTCCGGTTCGCCAGTGCCCGCACCTCGTCCGCCACCACCGCAAAGCCGCGACCGGCGTCCCCCGCCCGGGCCGCCTCGATGGCCGCGTTCAGCGCCAGCAGGTTGGTCTGCTCGGCGATGCTGCGGATCACGTCGAGGATACTGCCGATGTTGTCGCTGAATTCCCCCAGCTTGTGGGTGATGCCGACCGCCTCTTCCATGGCACCCGCCAGTTGTTCGGTGATCTGGCGCGTAGTCGCCACCTGTTTGCGTCCGGCGCGGGCCTCTTCGTCCGCCAGGTCCACCTCACGCTTGGTGCCGTCAGTGGAGCGCGCCACCTCGGTCGCACTCACCTCCAGCTCGGTGATGGCGGCAGCCACCTGATCGGTCTGGCTCTTCTGATCCTGCACCCGTGACATGGCCCGCTCGCTTATCTCGGCGGCGCGGCTCGCCTCGTCCACCAGATGGCGCGAGCCGGCATTGATCTGGGCGAGCAGTTCGCCAGTCTTGTCTGCCAGGGTATTGATCGAGCGGGTCAGGCTGCCAAACTCGCAGCGGCTCTGGTAGTCGATGCGCCGGGTCATGTCACCCGTGGCCATGCGATCCAGCTCCCGATCGATGAGTTGCAGCGGACGCTGGATGCTGCGGGCCGTGGTGTAACCGATGAGGAGCGCGGCGGCTGCGGAGATGGCCGACACGATCAGGATCCAGGCGCTGGCGCTGCTGACGGCGTCATCCGCCCCGACCCGGCTCGCGCTGGCAATGCTGCCCGCCGATTTGGCCATCTCGTCCAGCAGCGCCAGGCTGTTGACCAGACTGGTGTCGAGCTGCTGGTTCAGGGACTGCAGCGAGGCCGCCAGTTGCTGGCCATTGCGCATGGTCGCCAGCAACCCTTTCGGGCCGAGGGCCAGCTCCTGCATCCGATCGAGGTTGACGATGAAACGCTGCCTCACGTCATCGGGCACCTGCACCCGTTCGAGCCGTTTGCGTGCCATCTCGATATCCTTGCCGAGCACCTTCTCCAATTCATTGAGATCGGTCTTGGCATCGGCCCGGCGGATGTTTTTCAGATCCCGGGCAATGCCGGAGGTGATAAGTTCGGCCTTGTTGCGCATGGAGCGTTTGCTCGCGGTCTGCTGCAACAACAGGTCGGCGGCCCACTGGTAGGTATCTTCCAGCCGGATGAACGCCAGCTCCAGTTCATGGCGCCGATCGAGTGCGGCCACCCACTGGCCGTGCTGGGTCAGCACCTGATCCGCCAACCCGTAGAACTCGCGGGTCGCCCCGTCGACCTGGCGGAACCGCTCGCTCGCCTCGGCCACCCCGTCAAACCGGGCCATCTCCTTGCTCTGGGCCAGGAAACGCTCCTGCTGCGCCTTGAACTGGCTGGCCAGTTGCGGCAACTGGGCCGCCTCCTCGCTGGTTCTGTAGGTGAGCACCCAGCGGTTGCTGTCCTGCAGTGCGCCCTTGAGCCCGGCGACCGCGATCACCAAGGGGGTGGCACGATCAGAAACCTGGGAGAGCCCCTCGTTGATCCCCCGGATCTTCAAGATACTGATGAAGCCGAGCAGAACCAGCAACAACAGCATCAGCACGAAGCCGGCGATGATCCGCTGCACAATAGATAAACCCATGGAGGCATCCTCACTCGTTGGGGAAAGGGGTGAATGCCGAGGTTATCGGCAGCGGGATGCAATGGAATAGCAGTTCGTAACGCGATGGCGGGCCAGATCACAGTTGGCGTGACATGGCAGGCAGAAAAGGGCCCGAACAGAGCCGGGCCAAAGAGACATGCTTGTTGTCATGGCCGTGCACCGGCCACGTTTGTCATCAGAAGCGGTAACCGACGCCGAACATGAAGGCCACCGGATCGATGGAGGTGTTGATGGTGCCCACGGCGGTATGCACATCGGTATCGATGTCGATGAGCCAGGCAGAGGCGTTGACGAACCAGCGGTCATTGATCGCCATGTCCAGGCCCACCTGACCCGCCATCCCCCAGGAGGAGTCCACGCTCACATCCGTCCCGGCCAGGGCACCGCGCCCTTCCTCGTCGAAGAAGGTGGTGTAGTTGATACCGGCCCCCACATAGGGGCGCACCTTGCTGTTGGCATCACCGAAGTAGTACTGCGCCATCAGGGTCGGCGGCAGGTGTTTGACCTTGGCGACCTCACCCAGGCCGGCAGTCGACACCGAGTGGGAGAAGGGAGTCGCGGCCAGCAGCTCGACACCCCAGTTGTCCGTCAACATGTAGGAGAGGGTCAGGCCAAGCTGCATGTTGCTGTCGATCTCCAGCTCGCCCGTCCCCAGCACGTTGTCACTGCTGGTCTGGGGAGAGACGAACGCCAGGCCACCACGGACCAGGATGTCACCGGCCTGATGTGCCATGGCGACGGGGGAAGCAAAAGCGGCTGCGATTAACAGAGGAAGGATCTTTTTCATCACATTATTCCTTTTTTGTTTTCTTTCTATGTTGCAAGCCCGAAAACTATAAAAGGATGTGAATGGCCGGTTATTGATTTAGCTCAATAGTTATCAAGAAATAGATAGATGTACACGGCAGCTTTGATTGGGCAGTCAAACCGCAGATGAAAATAAAAAGTCATTCAAATACATGATGATGCCTTAAATTACCGCATCATCATGAAATGTAAAATACCAATTAAATACACCTTAAACACCTTCATATCACCTTTCAATTGTTGTTTAATTATGCCCCTGGGCGTATTTTATTAATGCGATGTAACCACGCTGTAATTTGAATTTTATGAAACCACAGACACGCAAAGACAAAATTCTCGGCATTCTTGCCGCCATCTGGGGGATAGGTTCCTTCCTCTTCATTCTGCTGGGTTTCCTGTTTGCCCTCGCCTTCCTGATGCTGACACACTGAGTCTGCCGGACGAGTCCCTCTTTTCTCCCTCTCATCCCTGGCCGGGCGCCAGACCGGCGCACCTCGCCCACCGGCCAACAAAAAAGGGGCCCTGGCCCCTTTTTCTCGAGTGACGCTTATTTCTCCAGTAGAGGAGCGAGGAAGCGCGCCGTGTGGGACTCCTTGCAACGGCTCATCTCCTCAGGCGTACCCGTCACCAGAATACGGCCACCACCAGCGCCCCCTTCCGGGCCCAGATCAACGATCCAGTCCGCGGTTTTGATGACGTCCAGGTTGTGCTCGATGATGACGATGGTGTTGCCCCGATCCCGCAGTTGGTGCAGTACCTTGAGCAACTGCTGGATATCGTGGAAGTGCAGCCCCGTGGTCGGTTCGTCCAGAATATAGAGGGTCTGGCCGGTGTCCCGCTTGGAGAGCTCCCGCGCCAGCTTGACCCGCTGCGCCTCGCCGCCAGAGAGCGTGGTGGCGGACTGACCGAGCCGGATGTAGGAGAGGCCCACGTCCATCAGGGTCTGCAGCTTGCGCGCCACCGCCGGCACCGGATCGAAGAAGGCACGGGCATCTTCCACCGTCATCTCGAGGATTTCGTGGATGTTCTTGCCCTTGTACTTCACCTCCAGGGTCTCGCGGTTGTAGCGCTTGCCCTTGCAGACGTCGCACGGCACGTAGACGTCCGGCAGGAAGTGCATCTCCACCTTGATGACCCCGTCCCCCTGGCACGCCTCGCAGCGTCCCCCCTTCACGTTGAAGGAGAAGCGGCCCGGCTGGTAGCCACGGGAACGCGCCTCCTGGGTGCCGGAGAGCAGCTCGCGGATCGGGGTGAACAGGCCGGTGTAGGTGGCCGGGTTGGAGCGCGGGGTGCGGCCGATGGGGCTCTGGTCGATATCCACCACCTTGTCCAGATGCTCCAGCCCCTCGACGCTGCGATAGGGCGCAGGCGTGGACTCGGTGGCCTTGTTCAGCTCGCGGTGGGCGATGCGGAACAGGGTGTCATTGATCAGGGTCGACTTGCCGGAACCGGAGACGCCGGTGACGCAGGTCATCACGCCGATGGGCAGATCCAGGTTGACGTTGCGCAGGTTGTTGCCGCTCGCCCCTTTCAATTTCAGCCACTTGCCGGTGAGCGGGGTGCGCTCGGCCGGGATGGCGATCTGCTTGCGCCCGGAGAGGTAGTCACCGGTCAGGGACTCGGGGTTCGCGATGATCTCCTCCGGCGTCCCCTGGGCGACGATGGCACCGCCGTGCACGCCAGCCCCCGGACCGATGTCGAGCACATGGTCGGCGAGGCGAATGGCATCCTCATCGTGCTCCACCACGATCACGGTGTTGCCGAGATCACGCAGGTGAGTCAGGGTCTTGAGCAGCCGCTCGTTGTCACGCTGATGCAGACCGATGGAGGGCTCGTCCAGCACGTACATGACCCCCACCAGGCCAGCCCCGATCTGGCTGGCCAGCCGGATCCGCTGCGCCTCGCCGCCGGAGAGGGTCTCGGCGCTGCGCGACAGGCTCAGATAGTTGAGGCCGACGTTCACCAGGAAGCCGAGCCGCTCGACGATCTCCTTGAGGATCTTGTCCGCTATCTGGGCACGCTGACCGGACAGGTTCAACCCTTCGAAGAAGGCCAGGGCATCGCCGATGGACTGCTCGGCGATGGCGGGCAGGTTGCGATTGTCCACGAAGACGTGGCGGGCTTCTTCCCGCAGTCGGCTGCCACCGCAACTGGTACAGGACTTGTTGGCGATGTATTTGGCCAGTTCTTCCCGCACCGCGTTGGATTCGGTCTCCCGGTAGCGGCGCTCCATGTTGTGCAGGATCCCCTCGAACGGGTGCTTGCGCACCACCACGTCGCCGCGGTCATTCATGTAGCGGAACTCGATCTCGGTGCGCCCGGAACCACGCAGGATCACCTCCTGGGTCTTGAGCGGCAGATCCTCCCAGGGGGTCTCCAGGTCGAACTTGTAGTGATCGGCCAGGGATTTGAGCATCTGGAAGTAGTAGAAGCTGCGTTTGTCCCAACCACGGATGGCGCCGCCGGCCAGGCTCTGGCCCGGATCATGGATGAGCTTGGCGGGATCGAAATACTGCTGCACCCCGAGACCGTCACAGGTGGGGCAGGCCCCCGCCGGGTTGTTGAAGGAGAAGATCCGGGGCTCCAGCTCCGACATGGAGTAACCGCACTCGGGGCAGGCGAAGTTGGCGGAGAAGGTCATGGGGGCAACCCCATCCTCCCCGTCCATCGGCACCACCAGCACGATGCCGCCGGAGAGAGTCAGCGCCGTTTCGAACGATTCGGCCAGGCGCAGCGCCAGGTCATCGCGCACCTTGAATCTGTCCACCACCACCTCGATGGTGTGCTTCTTGTGCAGCTCCAGGGCGGGAGGATCCGACAGATCGCACACTTCGCCGTCGATGCGGGCGCGGATGTAACCCTGGGCCGCCAGGTTCTCCAGCAGCTTGGTGTGCTCCCCTTTGCGGTTGCGCACCACGGGGGCCAGCAGCATCAGCTTGGCGCCTTCGGGCTGGGCCAGCACCTGATCCACCATCTGGCTGATGGTCTGGGCCGCGAGCGGAATGGCGTGGGTCGGGCAGCGTGGCTCGCCGACCCGGGCGAACAGCAGCCGCAGGTAGTCGTAAATCTCGGTGATGGTGCCGACGGTCGAGCGCGGGTTGTGGGAGGTGGACTTCTGCTCGATGGAGATGGCAGGCGACAGCCCCTCGATGTGGTCCACGTCCGGCTTCTCCATCAGGGAGAGGAACTGGCGGGCATAGGCGGAGAGGGACTCCACATAGCGGCGCTGCCCCTCGGCATAGAGGGTATCGAACGCCAGGGAGGATTTGCCCGAACCGGACAGGCCGGTGACCACGATCAGCTTGTCACGTGGCAGGATCAGGTTGATGTTCTTGAGGTTGTGGGTGCGGGCACCCCGGATCACGATTTTTTCCATCTTGTTGCGCGCTCGATACGGGAACCAGAGCGGGCCAGTATGGCATAGAGACTACTGGATGAATAGACAGTCTTTCCTTCCGTACCCCTTCCTCAGAGATACTCCTTGGCCCAGCTCACCGCCTGCAGCCGGTTCTTGACGTTCAGCTTCTTGAAGACGTTGTAGAGATGGGATTTGACGGTGTGTTCGCTCACGAACAGGCTGTCGGCGATCTCGGTGTTGGAGGCCCCCGTCATCAGGTGACGCACGATCTCCTGCTCGCGGGCGGTCAGCAGCGTCTGCTGACGCTAAGGTTGCCCGCTCCCCTTGCGGTAGTAGTCCACCAGGTCGCACAGCAGGTGGCGCGGGATCCAGTACTCCCCCTGCAACACCTTGCGGATGCCGAAGACCAACCTGTCCAGCGTGTCCTGACGAAAGAAGAGCCCGCTGGTATGGGGCCACATCAGCAGCAGCTCTTTGTTGGTGCTGGTCGGGGCATTGAGCAACACGGCACTGGCCTCGCCAAAGCGCTGGCAGATGGCATTGCTCCACAGCTCCTGCTGGGTCGACTTGAGGTAGTCCAGATCGATCAGCAGCAAGGTTTTGGGGGCGCCCTCTGCAACGTCTGGCAGGTCATTCAGCTCCCCCACCAGCAAGATGGGCAGACCAAGCTCTTCACTGAGGTGACGCTGGAAACGGGAGGCTTGTGCGTTATTTTCGGTGATCAGCACCAGGAGGGAGTCGGGCGTCATCAAGAGAACTTCCTTGCACATTCGAGTCGGGGCTTTTTGGCAAGGAAGAGTACCAATCCCCCTCCTGGCTGCAGCATTAAAAAAGTATTAGACGCATCGGTGGCTCCTTTGAAGCCCAGCAATTTTCCAGCCAATACAATTGGCTAGCACGCCCCCCCCATTTGGGGGGTCAAGTAGTGCCGGTGCGCACCATAACAGCTCCGCCCTCTTCACGCAGCCTGCCCCAGCCGCCTCCCCTTGCTGGTGACACCTTACCTCGGGTAAGTTACTCAGGCTGTGGCGATCCATTGACGCCACAGTGGCAGGGAAGATGTGCGCTCATGCCCGCCAACTGGTACTATGGCGGCCAAACGCTGCGGCCGATCCATGACGCCTCTGCCGGCAAGCTCCGGCGCAGCCAGGACACTGAAGAGAGATGACACCCAGCCAGGGCGCGCATCTCGTTGCAAACAAACGCATTATTGAATGGGCCCAGGCATCTGGCCTGGCCGGTATACATAAGGGTGGAAGAGAGATTATGGCCAGTCGAGGCATCAACAAAGTCATTCTGATCGGTAACCTGGGGCAAGACCCGGAAGTGCGCTACATGCCGAGCGGCGGTGCCGTGACTAACATCACCCTGGCCACCTCCGATACCTGGCGCGACAAGCAGACCGGTGAGCAGAAAGAGCGCACCGAATGGCACCGTGTCGTCTTCATGGGCAAGCTGGCCGAAGTGGCCGGCGAGTACCTGAAGAAGGGCTCCCAGGTCTATGTGGAAGGCAAGCTCCAGACCCGCAAATGGCAGGATCAGAGCGGCCAGGAGCGCTACACCACCGAGGTGCTGGTCGACAGCTTCACCGGTGTGATGCAGATGCTGGGTGGCCGTCCGCAGGGCGGTGGCCAGGGCATGGGCGGCCAGTCATCCCAGGGCAACTGGGGCCAGCCGCAACAGGCTACACCGCAACAGAACATGCAACGTCCTGCTGCCCCGCAGCAGAACATGCAACCGCAAGGCGGTTACGGCCGTCCGGCCCAGCAGCCGCAATCCGCCCCGCCGGTCTACAACGAACCGCCGATGGATTTCGACGACGATATTCCGTTCTAACGGACGGAAAATTATAAAGTGTCATAATAAACGGCACAAAAAAGAACAACCCAGTGATTTCACTGGGTTTTTTTTATTTTTACACTTACAGGTGGGTGATTTGTGAACTACACTAGACCTAGGTAGGTTAAAAGTGTAAAAAAAGAGGCCGCATGTATAAGTTAGATATCCTGATGTTCGATAATGGAGAGCGATATCCAATTCTGATGGGAGAGGACGGTTTTCCACATTTCTATGTAACTCTCTATGCCACAACTATGCTAAGGACTCATTCTAGCGTTAATACCATTGTTGCCAGATTGAAGGCAATACAGTTTTTATTTGAATGGGAACGGATAAATGACCGCTCATTGATTGACGAATTTAAGCTGGGACACTTATTAAGTCATAGTGACATAATTAGTTTACGAGACCACCTTAAGCTGTTTGCTTCTGAGTTTAAAAAAGAAAACAAAAAAGTACGGTCATCGGCCAAAGTAATAGATATTGAGTCTGGGGCTTTTAAGGTGACAAGTGGTCGTGCGGTGACAAGCACCCATCACTATAATCGAATTACAGCAGTAGCCGAGTATTTGTATTTTATAGCCACTGTCGTGAATCAGAATCGGAATGATCCTGAAATGACACGAGCCATTAATAAGATGGCAGTCGATTTGAAGACTCAACGGCCACGAGCGAGAATCAGAAACCTGACTGAAAATATGGAGTATATGACATTGCCTGATGGACTGATTGAGGAGTTTGTTAGTGTTGCTGACATAAATAACCCTCTGAATCCATTCAAGAATAAGTCAGTAAAGTTACGCAATCATTTAATGTTTAGGTTAATGCAGGAAACAGGGATTCGTCGTGGCGAGTTACTTTCACTCCAATTAACATACGCTAACCTGACTGGAGAGAGGTGTTCTATATTCATTCAGAGACAGCACGATGACCGCTACGATCCGAGAAAATATCAGCCTGTAGTAAAAACTAAAGAGCGCCGATTACCGATAAGTAAAGAATTGGCAAGACAGTTGGATGATTACATAATCAATCACAGATCTAAAACTCCAAATACGGCTAAACACCCTTATATCTTTGTTACGCACATCAAGAGTGCAACACAAGGTCAACCTATTAGTAATAGCTATTTTGGCAATGATATTGTTGGCGCAATGAAACGAGTTGATGAGCGTTTCGCTGTAATACATGCTCACATGTTTAGGCATGAATGGAATTTAAATTTTTCACGGAGGGTTGATAAAGAAAATAAAAAGGGAGAGAATAAAATTTCTCCTGAAAAAGAAGCACAAATGCGGCAGCATGCTATGGGACATGCTTCGCAAAAATCAGGGAACACTTATAATAAACGGAATATCATAGAAGAAACGAATCGCGTTATGCTTCTAGATCAGCAGGAATTACAAAACAAGTTACACGATAATAATGATTATAAGGATAAGAAATGAGTAGAGCCAAAGCTGGAGAGATTTCACGCTGGGATGGACGAATTGTAACATCAAAAGATGGTTATTCTTTTGCATTTGATTCTGATAAGTGGCTATTAAGCAAAGATAAGGAGATACGATTTAGCGCCAATGTTCTTAATGTTGAACAAGACGTTTTAATTGGCTTAAAGATGACATTGGCTAGATATGCAGAAGAAATGTCTGCATCTCACACTTTCAATATGTATCATTTATTTAATCATATGGTAAAAACCACTTCATCAAAGCAAGTGAACATTGCGACCATTCTCAACTGGAAGGCAGAACTTGGTGAAGATAAAGAGTGGTATCTCGGTTCTTTACGAGGCTTTTTGATCAGTTGGCATGATTACGGATTTAAAGGCATCGATTCAGATGTTGTGGAATTGCTTGAGCGTTTTACTTTGTCGGGTAACGAAAAAGGGCTTGCAGTCGCTAATCGCTGCCCATATTCAGGCGCCTTTACCGAAAATGAGGTATTAGCAATAAATTATGAACTAATTCGATTGTATAGAGAAAACCAAATAGATCTGAAGATCTTTTCTTACGTGAATCTCATTCAGGCTACAGCAGCGCGATCTATGCAAGTTAGACAAATTAAGATAGGCGATCTTCTGCAAGAAGAGCATGCATATTTTATAAATATGCCACGAGCTAAGCAAAGAGGTGTGGGGTTCCGTGGCATGCTAAAAAAAGTGGCGATAACAGAAGACCTGTATGTGTTGCTAAAAACTCTTGCCGAGGTTCAGGCTAGAATGATTGAGGACACCTACAATATAACATTGACTGAAAGACAGCGAAGGCTCGTACCACTTTTTTTAGATGAGAAAAATCTTATTGGTGAGTCATGGATGCCGGAGATGTTGGATGGAGATTTTCTTCATGCCTCATCTACTTTCCTAGGGCAAGAATTGTTGCGCAGGTTTACAGTTAGGCAGAGAGCCATATCTGAGAGGACAGGGGATATTATCTGTATCTCTACAAGACGTTTTCGCCATACAAGAGGAACTAATCTAGGCCGGAAAGGATACGGTGCCGCTATTATTGCTGAGGCATTGGATCACTCCGACACTCAGAATGTAAAAGTTTATACAGAGAACACGGCTAATACAGTGCAGTACATTGATGAAATCATTGGTAAGCAACTCGCACCATTCGCAAGTGCCTTCATGGGTAGAATTATCGAGACTTTAGATGAGGGTGAGCGAGGTGCAGATCCTACTGCTCGCATTCCGAATGATAAAAACGAAGTGGTTGGAGCCTGCGGTACGAATGATTTTTGCGTTAACGGCTATGAGTCATGCTACCTCTGCCATAAATTCCGACCCTTACTAGATGGGCCTCATGAGCTTGTCCTGGAGTCGCTATATAAACAAAAAAAACAACGACTACAAGAGTCAAAAAGTATTGAGTATGCCAGTGCAAAAGACCGAGTTATTCTGGCAGTAGAGCAAGTCGTGGCCGAATGCAAACGAATAAAATTAGAGAGGGGGCAAGTTAATGGATAACATCGAATTATTTAAACCAAAAGTTGCGTTAACCTCTGAACAAAACCTAAATGACTTTGTTTCAATGTGCCGTGATAAGCTGACTGCTTTCGGCAAAGACTGTTGGGATGAAAACCAGTGGAATGACTTCTATGGTAGTAGCAATAGGAAAGTAGTTGCTCGATTTTCTACTATCACCAAGCCATTCAATTCATACAAATACGAACCAATGGCTAAACCATTCATTGATTTTGCTAAAGCATATATTCGCTACTCTTATTCATTTCAGCCCGTTAGTAACCTCCATCGCCATATGGATGCGCTGCGATATGTAGAAGAAGCGCTACTTAAAGTCAAAGATAAAGCCGATATATTGGAGTTGGATGGTGAAGTCATAAATGCATTGCATGATATAATGCTAAACCATATATCTAGCAAAGACTCACTCAACAAGTCTGGGTATCAGGTTGAGTTGCTTCTAGATTTTTGCCGTTCACAGTATATTGCGCCATCATTACCTCAATGGATAAATCCATTTCCAAGACAGCGAGATTTGACGATTGAGCTAGATGATGAAGGAAGAGAACACCGCGCAAGTAAATTGCCTAGTAACGAAGAAATGATGCAGGTTGCTGCATTGTTCTGTGAAGCCCCTAATCTTGATTTAGAAACAGAATTTTACACAGCAGTCATGGCATTGCTCATGGTTGCACCTGGGCGTGCCTCTGAGCTGTTTAGTCTCTCTACAGACTGTTTAGTATGGGAAGATGACTCAGCAGGTGTTAAACGGCTTGGAATTCGTTGGAACCCCGCAAAAAATGGGAAAGCTGGTCTTAAGTGGGTGCCCAGCGTAATGAACGAGATCGTTATCGAGGCAGTGGAGCGTTTAAAGCGAATTGGCGAGCCAGCTCGTAAGGCGGCAATTTTTGCAGAAGAATATCCAAGTCTGTTTATGCAACATGAAGATTGCGTTGGCGATCCTGTATCCAATGAAACTCCACTGACACTGGAGCAATTTAATGCTGCGATGGGGGTTCAAATTGAATCACTTGAAAGCAGTAAAAATAACACCAAATGGATTAAAGAGATTCTTGGGGAGGGCAATGAAGTCACCTATAAGAAGTTAGGTGAGTATTCTTATAAGAAATATGTCTCTAGTTTTAATAATTGGCCCTATGCGGATGCTAAAAGTCAGACCAAGGTATCCGATGCTTTATTACTCTTCAGGGATGTTGAACTTCACAAAGCGTTTAGGGTAAAAGGCTATTCTTTCGTTCAACCAACGGTAAACAATATTAATGATCGGATTAATGCAACAGGTGCTAGAGCAAACCAGTCTCTGTGGCATAAGCATGGCATTAAGCTTGCAAATGGCGATCCCATAATGTTGACGTCCCATATGGCAAGACATTGGTTATGTACCAAGTTAGAACGGGGTGGAATGGACGAGTTAATACTGGCGAATTGGGCTGGACGCGCAAGAGTTGCTGATAACAAGAGTTATGACCATCGTAGTGAAGAAGAGAAATGTGAAGATTATCGCACACTCTCACTTACCGAAAATTACAATGTCCTCGATAAAATCAAGACAAACCTTCCTGTTACTTATGAGGATATCGGGAAAAACCAGACAGGTGTTGCATTAGTTACAGAGCTTGGCGTGTGTGAACATGATTTTGCAATGATGCCATGTCAGCGCAATGGTGATTGTGAGACATGTAAAGAACTGGTTTGTATTAAAGGTTATAGCTCATCACTAGAATTATTGAAGAAACGTGAGCAAGAATCCAGCGAACAATTCAACCATGCGAAAAAAAATCACGAAATGGGAGCTTTTGGGGCCGATAGATGGGTTAGTAATTTAGGCTGGCGACTTTCACACTTGAGAACAAAGATTCGAATGCTTGAAGATAAGAGAATCCCTGACGGGACGCCACTACGAATACCTGATGAATATGACCCGAGCCCTATTAAAAATGCCCTTCTAGAAAAGGGGCTGAATACGAATGTTGCCACTCCAGAATCCATCACATTAAGTGACGATCTGCATGACTTATTGGGGTACTAAGTATGCCGAAGATAGTTATAACTCAAAACAATATTGAATCTGTTTTGAAGCTGGTTAGGATGTGGCAAGGAAAGCTGACATGGGATTTACTTTGTGAAAAAGTGGCTTCTGAATTGGGAGTTGAAAGCATAGAGCGTCAATCATTAGCTAGCTATAGCGCAATTCAAGAGGCATATAGCAAGAAGAAGGAGGAACTGAGAGAGAAAAAGGAGAATACCCCAACTGACTACACACTCGAATACCTAAAAAACAAAGTTGCCTCTTTAGAGGACGATGTGGCGCGTTTGACTGAAATGAATAAGAAGTATAAGGAGCGATTCGTTCTCTGGCAGCATAACGCATACATCAATGGTATGCGCGTGGATAAGCTAGATGATGCGGTTGTTGTACTCAGTAAGCCTCTGCCAGCGCTAAACCGATCTGCTAGTAATCGTGACGGTAACAAGTAGGAGAGTGCTGTATGGCAAATGGTCAGCAAAAGGCAGAACAGAACGTACTCAACTTCCAGGCTTGGGCTGCAAGCATGACCGATCAGGGATTTCGTCATATCATCTATCGGGGTAAGTTAAACCGTGGCGAGGTAGCAAAGGGGATTGGTTGTGCGAAATCTGTTTTGCTGCAAAACCCGATTGTCTGTCAGCTATTGGCCGATCTTGAAGATGAACTGAGAGCACGAGGCGTATTGCCTGCTTCTGTAGTATCGAGAGATCACCCTGAACAGCTCAGTTATGACCAGAACACAAAGATAGATAAGCTGAAAGACAAACGCCTGCTCTCCTTAGAGCAAGAGAACATTCAGTTAAAAGCCGAGATCGATCTGCTAAGAGCGAAGATTTCTCGCTACGATGAGCTTGATCAGGTGCTTGCTGAGCTAGGTAAGTTGCCACGATGGGACTAAGCCTTTACACCCTAAAAGTGACCAGTGTCAGTGAGTTCCAGTCGTTGCAGGCTGGATATGTCTATTTCCGTGGTGTGCCATTTGATGCTGATAAGCGACTAACCACAGCTAAGGTAGTTTTTGCCAAGGTTAAGAATGACATTTTACCCATGATCCCTACGGTTGGTCAGCAATGGGTAGTACAGGGTAATGCAACACAACGAGTAGCAGAAAAAAATGGATATCGTTATATCGCTATAGATCTTGATGTCATTTCAGCAAAAGTCACCATGCCAGACTGTGGAGAAACATTTATCTCATTCTTGAGTTCATGTGCAGACTTTAAAGGTGTCGGGGAAGTTAAGGCACGAGAAATTTGGAGTAGATTTGGTAAGGCCATTTATTCCATTCTTACTAATAAAGACATGGCTTCGTTGTTGGATGTTTTGTCAGAAAACACTGCTTTAGCATTGATTGATAGTTGGGCCAAATACAGCAATCTACAGTATATGGAGTGGTTTGCTGAACATAGCATACCACCTGCGATTTCTGGTAAGGTTATTCGGTATTATGATAAATCATCCATAAGGTTAATTCAGAGAGATATATATCGTTTGCTTGCTTTTGGGATGACCTTTGACCAAGTTGATTCGATCGCTGTTGCAAAGTTTTCAATTCAGAACAATGACCCAAGACGTTTGGTTGCAGCAGTAGAACAGGCGTTAGATAAATGGACTGCGAAAGGGCATACATATGCCGACTACAATACCATTCGCAGGATTCTAGCTAATATTCTCAAAGATAACGCTCTAGTTGATGAGGCGTTATCAATATCAAAGTCAAACGGCGCATATATTGTCAGTGACGAGGGTTTTTATCATCCAACAGGCATGCTAGTTATTGAGAGTGTCATCGCCAAGCGATTCAAGAAATTAGCACAGATTAAGACCTGGGATTCATCTCATGATGACGCTTATGATGGTGCATCCGCTGTTGGTGAGTATCCATTAACAGTCAAGCAAAGAGAGGCACTCTATAATGCATTGAGTTACGGCATTTCAGCAATTTTTGGTGGAGCAGGGACAGGCAAAACCACTGTCATTAAATCCATTATTGTTGGTCTAGAAACACTTGGTTATCAGATTTACCCTATGGCCCTTTCGGGGCGAGCAGCGAAGCGACTGCGCGAAGCCACGGGAAGAAAAACAAGCACCATTGCTGCTTTTCTGAGAAAAGAGCCTGTATTGTCAGATAAAGTGATTCTGGTCATTGATGAGGCAGCAATGGTGGATGTGAAACTGATGTACCAGATCATTTCTCATATTCCTCCTTCTGTCCGAATTTTACTCGTTGGCGACCCAGATCAACTACCTCCTATTGGTGGTGGATTGGTATTACATGCTATTCAAAAGTCCAATGCTATAGTCAAGACAACGCTTGATATCGTTCAAAGACAATCTGATGAAAGTGGTATTCCTGAGTATTCTAATTATGTAAAGGCTGGGATTGTTCCATCTCAATTATCAAAGCAGAAAGTATTCTTTCATGATGTATCTGAGCAGGATATTAATTTTGTTGTGACAAAGCTATATGCTGAGTCGCCAGATATAACTCAAATACTTGGAGCAACATACAGCAAAAAATATGGTGGCATCGATGCTCTGAATTTGCTGTGTCAGCAATCAGTTAACCATGATGGTTGCTCACTAATGTTTGAAATTGATGAACAGAAGTATGGGTTAAACATTAAGGTTAATGATCCCGTCATATTCGTCCAAAACAATCAGTCAGTAGATATTCAGAATGGAACGCTGGGAAAACAGATTGATGTCAATCAGACAGAGCATGGTTTTGGCAAGGTTAAGATAGATGATGGTCGCGAAATTGATTTGACCATGAACTTAATTGACCACATTAGATTAGCCTATTGCATCTCCTTGCATAAGGCCCAAGGCAGTCAGTTTGATAGGGTGATCATCCCTATCGTGCCTAGTTCAGTAATGGATCGAGGATGGATATATACAGCAATAACCAGAGCAGTGAAAGAGGTTCATATTGTTGGGTGCCCTGATTTATTTGCTAAACATATACAACGTCCATCAAAGTCGCATATTAGGCAGGTATTTTTATCTAAATTGCTAGACATGGGAAATTAGAGCTTTGTGTAGTTTTGATGTGTTCGCTGTTTTTTAAAGAGTTTTGCTGGTTATGTCATACCAACGTCTGGCTAAATAACTGATCCCAATAGTGCTACACCTTCGCTGTGCCATAGCCATTCCCCGGGAAAGGAGACACGGTATCCATGAAGTGTTTCACTCGGGCCAGCAGGTTTGCCATCCCTCTGCATT
>NZ_JBLUXC010000054.1:0-25757 GCF_048276795.1 Aeromonas sp. PS2Canimalfood6 | reverse complement strand
AATTTTAGATTACGCATTGAGCGTGGTCTTTACCGGTTAGTGTGCTGATATGGCTCAGTCGGTAGAGCGCATCCTTGGTAAGGATGAGGTCCCCAGTTCGATTCTGGGTATCAGCACCATTTTCAAGCAGTACAGCTTTTGCCTGACGGCAATAGCGCCGTGGAACCACCTGATCCCATGCCGAACTCAGAAGTGAAACGCGGTAGCGCCGATGGTAGTGTGGCATTCGCCATGCGAGAGTAGGACACTGTCAGGCACCTATTCAGAAGAGGCCTCCCATGCGGGAGGCCTTTTTGCATTTCTGTCCTCCCACCTCAATTCCCTGCTTCTATTTCAGTAAAAATGCTGGGCTATCAAGGGATTGCTCGTTACTCTTTAGCCGTTGCCCGATGAACACGTGATGCTGCCTGCGAGGTATTGATGGCTACGTTGAAGGAAATTGCACAGGAGGCGGGGGTATCGCTTGCTACCGTATCCCGTGTGCTGAACGAGGATCCCAGTCTGAGCGTCAAGGACGAGACCAGGCAGAAGATCTTCGAGATTGCCGAGCGGCTGGAGTACAAGACCAGCAGCGCCCGCAAAGGGGTGCACAAGAGCAAGCTGCAGCTCCTGGCTGTCTACGCCTATCCCCAGAGCACCGAGGTCAACGATCCCTATTACCTCGCCATCCGCTACGGCATCGAGACCCAGTGCACCCGCCTCAACATCGAGTTGGCCCACTGCTACAACGGTGCCGAGGGGCGTGAGCTCTCTGCCGTCGATGGCATCCTGGTCATCGGCCATCTGCCGGAAGAACGGCTGGCCGTGCTGCGCAGCCTGTCTGCCCAGCTGGTGTTCGTGGATTGCCGCTCTCAGGGCGATTTTGACTCGATTGACGTGGATCTGGCGCTGATCAGCCAGCAGGTAGTGGACTTCTTCATCGCCGAGGGCCATCAGCGCATCGGCTATATCGGTGGCCAGGATGATGGCCCGGATCTGCGGGAACTGGCTTTCCGGGATTATGGCCAGCGGCTTGGCGTGGTACAGGAGAGCGACCTCTATCGCGGAGACTTCTCCAGCGCTTCCGGCTACAAGCTGGCGAAGGAGATGCTGGCCGGTGACTGGCCCAGGGCGCTGTTTGTCGCCTCCGACTCCATCGCCATCGGTGTGCTGCGTGCCATCCACGAGAAGGGACTGGCGATTCCCCAGCAGATCGAGCTTATCAGCGTCAACGATATTCCGACCGCCAAGTTCACCTTCCCGCCGCTCTCAACGGTGCGGATCCACTCCGAGTTGATGGGCTCCCAGGGAGTCAATCTGCTGGTTGAACGGCTACGTGACGAGCGGGATATCCCGCTGCGGGTGCTGGTTCCGAGCAAATTGACTCTGCGCGGTACCACACGATAATTTTAGTAAAGCACCTATGTTTTTAGTCGCGCCATCTTGCGGTGGCGCAACACATCTCCCAAGCAAATCTCTTTCCCATCTCTTCCAGCAAACTCATATCATATTGTTTTATAATTAATTTCATTACAGTTCAGTCTACTGCTATCAACATCCATGCCACTCATTCATATCTTGCTCTCCTTTATCTCCCGCTTCTGATCTCGCTCACAAAACCATCCGCTCACTGTGATCAGGTTAAAACTTTACCTATTCAGAACTGATATTTAGTAAATGTTTATCTAGAGTTTACCCAGTTAACGTTGCCTTGTTCCGGGAGGACATGTGAATAACTGGGAAAACGTCCAATTCGTTGGTGAAAACAGGCTGGCTCCGCGTGCCTACTTCTTCTCTTATGCCGATCACGGGCTGGCGGCCACCATGCAGCGCGAGCTGAGCCGCCGTTTTCTGGGGCTGAGCGGCCAATGGCAGTTCCACTACTTCGACCACCCCCTGCAGGTGCCGGAGGCCTTCTATCACAGCCCCATGAGCGAGTGGGGCCAGATCACCGTGCCCAACATGTGGCAGATGGAAGGACATGGTCAGCTCCAGTACACCGACGAAGGTTTTCCCTTCCCCATCGACGTGCCCTTCGTGCCGACCAACAACCCCACCGGCGCCTATCAGCGCAGCTTCACGCTGAGCCCGGCCTGGGGCGGCGAGCAGGTGATCATCAAGTTTGACGGGGTGGAGACCTACTTCGAGGTCTATGTGAACGGCCACTACGTCGGCTTCAGCAAGGGCAGCCGTCTCACCGCCGAGTTCGATATCAGCGCCTACGCCAAGGTTGGCGAGAACCTGCTGTCGGTGCGGGTGATGCAGTGGGCTGACTCCACCTATATCGAAGATCAGGACATGTGGTGGATGGCGGGGATCTTCCGCGACGTCTATCTGGTGGGCAAACCGGCCGCCCATGTGCAGGACTTCTTCATCCGCACCGCGCTGGCCGATGACAATCAGATTGCCGGCCAGAGCGCCACCCTGAGCTGCGATATCCAGCTGGAGAATCTGGGGGCGCCCGCCCGTGATCACCGTCTGGTCTGGGCGCTGCTGGATCAGGGCAGCGAGATCGCCAGCGGCTCGCTCGACCATCTCGCCATCGATGGCAAGTGTGATTGCCGCTTCACGCTGGATCTGGCCCACCCCCATCTGTGGAGTGCCGAAGATCCTTACCTCTACCAGCTGCAACTCTCCCTCTACAACGGTCAGGGCGAGCTGCTGGAGGTGATCCCGCAGCGGGTTGGGGTGCGTGAAATCAAGGTCAAGGATGGCCTCTTCTACGTCAACGGTCACTATCTCAAGCTGCACGGGGTGAACCGTCACGACAACGACCACCTCAAGAGCCGCGCGGTCGGCATGGACCGTGTTGAACGCGATATCGTGCTGATGAAACAGCACAACCTCAACTCGGTGCGCACCGCCCACTACCCGAACGACCCGCGCTTCTACGAGCTGTGCGATCAGTACGGCCTGTTCGTGATGGCGGAGACCGATGTGGAGACCCACGGCTTTGCCAACGTGGGCGATCTCAGCCGCATCACCGACGACCCCTTCTGGGAGCCGGTGTTCGTGGATCGCATCGAGCGCCACGTTCACGCCCAGAAGAACCACCCCTCCATCATCATCTGGTCGCTGGGCAACGAGTCCGGCTACGGCTGCAACATCAGAGCCATGTACCAGCGCTGTAAGGCGATCGACCCGACCCGGCTGGTGCACTACGAAGAGGATCGCGATGCCGAGGTGGTGGACGTGGTCAGTACCATGTATTCCCGCGTCTCCCAGATGAACTGCTTCGGCGAGTTCCCGATGGCGAAGCCGCGCATCCTCTGCGAATACGCCCACGCCATGGGCAACGGCCCGGGTGGCCTCAGCGAATACCAGCAGGTGTTCGACCGCCATCCCCACATTCAGGGCCACTACATCTGGGAGTGGTGCGATCACGGCATTCTGGATCAGGACGAGCAGGGCCGCCCGGTCTACAAGTACGGCGGCGACTATGGTGACTACCCCAACAACTACAACTTCTGCATGGATGGCCTCATCTATCCGGATCAGACCCCGGGGCCGGGCCTGCGCGAATACAAGCAGGTGATCTGCCCGGTCAAGGTGCGGGCACTGGATCTGGCGAGCGGCAAGCTGGCAGTGGAAAACCGCTACTGGTTCTCCACTCTCGACGACATCCGTCTGTTGGTCGAAGTGAAGGCCGAGGGCGAGCTGCTGGCCAGCCAGCAAATCCGGCTGGAAGGGGTTGCCCCCGGTGCCACCACCGAGTTGCAGCTCGAACTGCCATCCCTTGATGGGCGGGAAACCTTCGTCCAGCTGCGGGTCATCAAGGCCACTGCCACCCGTTATAGCGCGGCGGAGCACGAGCTGGGCCAGTACCAGTTCCAGCTGAAGGTATCGACTCGCCAGCTGCGACCCTTTGCCAATCCCAACGCTACTGCGCTGCAGATTGCCGACGAGCGCCTCGCGCTGACCTTGAGCGGTAGCGGCTTTGCCCTGTGCTTCTCGCGCCTCGACGGCAAGCTGGTGAGCTGGCAGCAGGACGGTATCGAGCTGATTGAGCGCTCGCCGCGCCTCACCTTCTTCAAGCCGATGATCGACAACCACAAGCAGGAGTACGAGAGCCTGTGGCACCCGAACCACCTGCAGATCATGCAGGAGCACTTCCGCACGCTGAGCTGGCGTCAGCTGGGCGAGGCGGTCGAGGTGACGGTGGAGAGTCTGATCGCGCCGCCGGTGTTCGACTTCGGCATGCGCTGCCGATACGTCTACACCCTGAGCCCGAACGGCCAGCTGCACGTGGCACTGTCCGGTCAGCCCTACGGCGGTTATGACGACATCATTCCCAAGATCGGCTTCGAGCTGGGCATTCGTCAGGATCTCGATCGGGTGCACTACTACGGCATGGGCCCGGGCGAGAACTATCAGGACAGCCGCCAGAGCAACTGGATCGACAGCTTCCAGAGCACAGTCGGCGAGATGTGGGAGCACTACCCCTTCCCGCAGGACAACGGCAACCGCCAGCAGGTGCGCTGGGCGACCCTGACCAACCGTCACGGCGCCGGTCTCTACGTGCGGCCCGATGCCCCCATCAACCTGAGCGTCTGGCCCTACAGCTGGGAGCATATCCATGCGGCGCAGCACATCAACGAGCTGGAGCCTAGCGGTTATCTCACCCTCAATCTGGATCACAAGGTGCTGGGGCTCGGTTCCAACTCCTGGGGCTCCGAGGTGCTGGACTCCTGGCGGGTGCGCTTCGAGCCGTTCAGCTTCGGCCTGACCCTGCTGCCCATCGCCCGTGGCAACCTCAATCCGGCTGCGCTGGCCGGGCTCGACCTCACCATCAACGGCGGGAGGAACCTCGCATGATCACCCTGGACAACCTGACCCTGTTCAAAAATATCTACCGGGAGGGCAAGAAGTGGGGCCGCTGCGTGGAGGCCATCAACAATCTGGCCAACCTCAAGCCCGGCATCTGCCACTCCATCGGTGACTCCCTCACCTACCGCTTGCAGGAGGGGGCCAGCCCGGCCACCTCCCTGTTCGAGGGGCAGCGCCGTTACTTCGACGTTCACTACTACCTGGAAGGGGCAGAGACGGTGGAGTGGGCTGCCAAGAGCGAGCTGGCGGTCGAGCAGGCTTACGACGACACCACCGACCGCGAGTGGCTGGCCGGCGAGGTGCGCGAGCGCCAGAAAGTCGGCAACGGTCAGGTGGTGATCTTCGAGAACGACGAGGCTTACCGGTTCACAGGCGACAGCCCGGTGCGCAAGGTGATCATCAAGGTCACCGTCGAAGGCGGCTACTTCAAGAACAAATAACAAGCCGCTGGTCTGCACTGACAAAGCCGGAAGGGCGGGGTTCACCCTACAACCCATACCCCGCCCTTTCGTGAGATAACTACAGGTCTGGAGATGCACCATGTCTGATTCCAAACGCAATACGATAGGCAAGTTTGGTCTGCTGTCGCTCACCTTCGCGGCGGTATTCAGCTTCAACAACGTCATCAACAACAACATCGAGATCGGTCTGGCCTCGGCCCCGATGTTCTTTCTGGCCACCATTTTTTACTTCATTCCGTTTTGCCTGATCATTGCGGAATTTGTGTCACTGAATAAGAACTCCGAAGCGGGGGTTTACGCCTGGGTGAAGAGCTCCCTCGGCGGTCGCTGGGCATTTATCTCCGCCTACACCTACTGGTTCGTGAACCTCTTCTTCTTCACCTCGCTGCTGCCGCGGGTTATCGCCTACGCCTCCTATGCCTTCCTCGGCTACGAGTACATTCTCACCCCGGTGGCGACCACGGCCTTGAGCATGGTGCTGTTTGCCTTTGCCACCTACGTTTCCACCAACGGCGCCAGGATGCTCGGCCCCATCACCTCGGTGACCTCGTCCCTGATGCTGCTGCTGACCCTCTCCTACATCCTGTTGGCGGGTGCGGCTCTGGTGGGCGGCGTGCAACCGGCTGACCCCATCACGGTAGAGGCCATGATCCCCGATTTCAGCTGGGCCTTCCTCGGCATCACCACCTGGATCTTTATGGCAGCCGGTGGCGCCGAGTCGGTCGCGGTCTACGTCAATGACGTGAAAGGCGGCTCCAAGTCCTTCGTGAAGGTGATCATCGTCGCCGGGATCTTTATCGGCGTGCTCTACTCCATCGCATCCCTGTTGATCAACGTGTTCGTCCACAGCGACACCCTGAAATACACCGGCGGCTCGGTGCAGGTGTTTGAAGGGCTGGCAGCCTACTTCGGCCTGCCTGAGATCCTGATGAACCGCTTCGTCGGGCTGGTCTCCTTCACCGCCATGTTCGGCTCCCTGCTGATGTGGACGGCGACCCCGGTGAAGATCTTCTTCTCCGAGATCCCGGCCGGCATCTTCGGCAAGAAGACGGTCGAGCTGAACGAGAACGGCGTGCCCGCCCGTGCAGCCTGGATCCAGTACCTCATCGTGCTGCCGCTGATGGTGATCCCGACCCTGGGCTCCAACACCGCGCAGGATCTGATGAACACCGTCATCAACATGACCGCCGCCGCTTCCATGCTGCCGCCGCTGTTTATCATGCTGGCCTACCTCAATCTGCGGCTGAAGCTCGATCACCTGCCGCGGGAGTTCAAGATGGGTTCGCGCACCACCGGCATCGCCGTGGTCTCGGTGCTGATCGTCCTCTTCTCGGTGGGCTTCCTCGCCTCCACCTTCCCGACCGGCGCCGACATCATGACCATCATCTTCTACAACGTCGGCGGGATCGTGATTTTCCTCGGCTTCGCCTGGTGGAAATACAACAGATACGAAGCCTCCCTCAGTGCCGAAGCGCGTGCCAAAGAGGCCCAGCCGACAGCGCAGGTTGCCATGCAGACGCCATAGGCACTGCATTGAATTCCAATCAAGCTGGGTGGCCTCTGGCCACCTGCAAACCATTGAACCAGAAAAGGAAAAGAGCATGAGCGAGACGATCGAGTTTGCCGAATTCAAGCGGGTCGAGTTGAAGGTGGGCAAGGTGCTGGAGGTGGTGCGCCACCCCGGGGCCGACAAACTCTACATCGTCCAGATCGACGTAGGGGGCGAGCGGCCGCTGCAGACCGTCACCAGTCTGGTGCCTTACTACAGCGAAGAGGAGCTGATGGGCAGCGAGGTGGTGGTACTGACCAACCTCAAGCCCACCCGAATGCGCGGCGAGCGATCCGAGTGCATGTTGCTCTGCGCCGAGACCCCGGACGAGAGCCAGAGCGTGCTGTTGCAACCGCGGGTGCCGATGGCGCCGGGCACTCCGATCGTCTGAATGGTATTGCGAGCCGGTGCGGGAGACGGTACCGGTTCAGCAACGAGGCCGTCCACGCGGCCCGATCATAACAAGAGAGTAAAGCGCGGGGCCGACAGACCCTTGCCGAACACATCACAGAGTCACAGCGTTACCCGCAGGGAGCGCGAGTCCACTGGAGGACACCATGTCTGAATCCGTACGCGGCACCATAGGCAAGTTTGCCCTGTTGTCGATGACCTTTGCCGCCGTGTTCAACGTGCGCAACATCGTCAACAACAACATCGAGCTGGGGCTCAGCTCCGCCCCCATCTTCCTGCTGGCGACCCTCGTCTACTTCATCCCGTTCGTCTTCATCATCGCCGAGTTCGTCTCGGCCAATAAAAACTCCGAGTCGGGGATGTACGACTGGCTGAAAAAGCCGCTCGGCACCCGGATGGCCTATCTGGGCTCTTTTCTTTACTGGTTCGTGAACCTGTTCTGGTTCGTCTCATTGCTGCCCAACGTCATCGCCTACGCCTCCTACGCCATGCTGGGCTATGAGTACAGCTTCTCGCCCATGGTCACCTCGGTCATCTCCATCGTGCTGTTTGCGGCGGCGACCCACATCTCCACCAAGGGGGCGAGCTGGCTCGGCAAGATTGCCGAGATCGTGGCCTACGGGGTATTTGCCCTGTTCGCCATCTATGTGCTGGGGGCCCTGATGGCCCTCGGTGGCGATCATGTGCCGGCCCAGCCCATCACGCTGGAGGCGATGACTCCCACCGTCAACTGGGCGACCCTCGGCATCATGTGCTGGATCTTCCAGGCGGCGGGCGGTGCCGAGACGGCGGCGGCCTACCTCAATGACGTGAAGGGGGGCCAGAAGTCCTTCATCAAGGTGATCATCAGTGCCGGCATCGTCATCGGCGCCATGTATGCGGTCGGTTCCCTGCTGGTGAACGTGTTCGTGCCGCGCGAGAGCCTCACCTATGCCGGCGGCATGGTGGAGATCTTCACCGGCATGGCGCAGTATTTCGGGCTCTCCGAGGCGCTGGTGGGCCGCTTCGTCGGCGTGGTGCTGTTCATCGCCATGTTCGGCTCCATGATGATGTGGACCTCGGCGCCGGTGAAGATCCACTTCTCCGAGATCCCGCAGGGGGTTTACGGCGAGAAGACCACCCAGCTCAACGAGCACGGGGTGCCGGTGCGCGCCGCCTGGTGGCAGTTTGTCTTCGTGTTCGCGATGCTGGTGGTCAACGGTTTCGGCTCCGAGTCGGTGCAGCAAATGATGAACACCGCCATCAACCTCACCGCCGGCACCGCCATGTTGCCGCCGATCTTCATCATGGTGGCCTACTTCGTGTTCCGCTGGAAACATGACGACACCCCCCGCGAGTTCCGCATGGGGTCACGCAAGTTCGGGATGGGCGTGGTGTCGGTGCTGATCGCCATCTTCGTGGTGAGCATGAGCGCCTCCGCCTTCCCGGCCGGGGTGGATCTGGTGCGCGCCTTCTTCATCAACGTCTTTATGACCGCGGTCTTCTCGGCACTGGCCTACTGGTGGATCTCCCGCTTCGAGAAGCGGCAGGCCCGCAAGTCAGGTGGCAACGAGAAGAAAGCGGGCTGCGACACCCTGGCCAGCCAGCGCTGACCGGCATGTGGCAAACAGGAGACGGGCGACCAGGGTCGCCCGTTTTTTATTGGCCGGATCCGGGGCCGGAGGGTCAAAATCGTTTAGTTTTGCTGTGAGAATGTGCGTTATCGTTTAACAAAATGAAACAAATGAAGCTGCCGCTCAACTTTGCACCACAGGGTGTTCGGGGTAAGCTTGTCCCTTCGTATCCGGGGTCGCCGCCTGATGACGCCTTCCCCGTGCCCTGTCGTCCCCTCCCGTGCGGGACGCGCTTTCTCTGGAGACTCCCCGTGCGTCTGGATCCTTTTACCTCTGTGCTGATTGCCGTGGTGGCCCTGGCCTCCTTCTTTCCCTGCGAGGGGCAGGTGGCCGTCTGGTTCGGTCTGTTGACCAAGCTGGCGGTGGCGCTGCTCTTCTTCATGCATGGTGCCAAGCTGTCGCGCCAGAACCTGCTGGCGGGCCTCGGCCACTGGCGGCTGCACCTGGTGGTGATGGCGAGCACCTTCCTGCTCTTCCCGCTGCTGGGGCTGCTGCTCACGCCCCTGGTGCCCCAGTGGCTGAGCCCGGCTATCTATCTCGGCTTCCTCTACCTTTGCGCCCTGCCCGCCACCGTGCAGTCGGCCATCGCCTTCACCTCCATGGCGGGGGGCAATGTGTCGGCGGCGGTGTGCAGCGCCTCGGCCTCCAGCATCCTCGGCATCTTCCTCTCGCCGGTGTTGGTAGGGCTGATGATCAATGTGCAGGGGGAGGGGGTCGATACCTGGCACTCCATTCAGGCCATCATGGTGCAGCTGATGCTGCCGTTCGTGGTGGGCCACCTGTCGCGTCCGCTCATCGGTGGCTGGGTCGACAGCCACCGGCCGCTCATTGGCAAGCTGGATCAAAGCTCTATCCTGCTGGTGGTCTACGTCGCCTTCAGCGAGGCGGTGGTGCAGGGGATCTGGCACCAGGTCGGCTGGTACGATCTGGCCAGCATCGTGCTGCTGAGTTGCGTGCTGCTGGCCCTGGTGCTGGGGTGGAACGTCTGGATCAGCCGTCGCCTCGGTTTCAACAAGGCGGACGAGATCACCATCGTCTTCTGCGGCTCCAAGAAGAGTCTGGCCAACGGGGTGCCGATGGCGAACGTCATGTTCCCCGCCGCCAGCGTCGGGGTCATGGTGCTGCCGCTGATGATCTTCCACCAGATCCAGCTGATGGTGTGCGCCGTGCTGGCCCGCCGCTACCGCGAGCAGGAGGCCCTGCCCCAGGTACAGGAGGGGTAAGCGGTCCGGATAAAGAAGAGGGAGGCCATGGGCCTCCCTCTTTCGTTTGCCGCGTCGTCAGCGTTTGTGCCAGACGGTGAGCTGGGCCACCGTATGCTGGTACTTGCGGGCGGTCTCGCGGATGACGAAGGGGACGTCCCTCGGGGGCATGTGCTCCTCGAACTCCTCCGCCAGCAGCCGTTGCAGCGCCTGATAGGTGCCGAGGGCCTCGCCGTTTTCCCGGATGCCGCCGAGCCAGTTGGCCTTGGGGGTGTAGTCGGTCAGCCAGGTGTAGGGGCTGGTGAGCACCAGCAGGCCGCCGCTGCGAAGGCGCGGAGCAATGTCCCGCAGGAAGCGGGCGGGCTCCCGCAGCCGGTCGATGAGGTTGGAGGCGAGCACCAGGTCGTAGTCGCCGTACTTGGGCTTGAGGTTGCAGGCATCCCCCTGGCTGAAGTGGACCCGCTCGCTCTGCTCGCGACCGAGCTCGTGGCGGGAGAGGCGCGCCTCGCAATATTCCACCAGATCCCCTTCCACCGGCACCGCATAGCGGAAGCTGTCCTGTCTTGCCAGGGTCAGGGCCACGTCGATGAAGCGGGCCGAGTAGTCCACCCCGTCCACGTGGGCGAAGCGGCGAGCCAGTTCGAAGCTGGCCCGGCCGGTGGCGCAGCCGATGTCGAGCGCCCGCTCATGGCGGCCGCAGAGCTCGCTGGCAAGACCGGCCAGAGCCTCGGCGTAGTTGGCGACCCCGAAGTGGCTCGGACCGTACTGGAAGTCGAGATACTGGGCGACGAGGGTGTCGGTTTCATAAGGGTTCACGATGACGGGCTCCTGATGGCGTGAGACCAGGTAGCGGAAGCCCGCGTGCTGGAAGAAGTGGCGACGGAAGGCGTAGCGGGAGGATTTGAGTGCCTCGTTGCCGGTGCTGATCCAGCTTCCGCCCTTGATGAGGGTGTGCTTGCCGTCGAAGGTGGGGGTGGAGAAGTCGTCGTAGAGGGGGTGCACCTTGAACCCCTCGAAGCCGTCGATGGCGGTGCTGGTCCACTGCCAGACGTTGCCCACCAGATCGAAGAAGCTGCCCTGGGGGCAGGCATCCACCGGGCAGGAGGAGGCGAAGCGGGCCAGGTTGATGTTGCCGGGGGCCTCCATCCAGTCCGGCTGATCGCCAGCCAGTTGCTCCCGCAGCAGCATCCACTCCCCCTCGCTTGGCAACTGGACGGGCAGGCCGGTCTGATCCGCCTTCCAGCGGCAGAAGGCGGCGGCCTCCAGCTGGTTCACCTCCACCGGCCAGTCCCAGGGCATGGGGACCTGCGCGGTCATCAGCCGCAGTTGCAACTGCTCGGGTTCATTGGGATCGCCGACCCAGAAGGTGGGCATGCGGGCGTTGGCATACTGGCGCCAGCCCCGGCCCTCGTCGTCCCACCAGGCGGGCGCTTCATATCCGCCCGCCTGCACGAAGGCCAGGTATTCGGCGTTGCTCACCAGCATGCGGCTGGCCTGGAAGGGGGCCAGCTCGATGTGGCGCTCGCCATATTCGTTGTCCCAGCCGTAGGTGGCGTCCTGCTTGCCGAGCCGCACCAGGCCGCCGGCCACCGGCAGCAGGGTGTTGACGGGGACGGCGGCGAGATCGTGGCGCGCCTCGGGGCAGACCGGCCACTGGGGCTGGCTGCGCACCCAGGCCAGGGGCAGCTGGCGGATCAGCACGCTGGAGGTCTCGAGGTGGATGCGCTCGTGCTCTATCCCCATCAGGATGACCCAGGCCGGGCTCTGCCAATGGATGGGCAGCTCGATTGGCATCCGCTCGATGAAATCACACACCAGGGCGCGCACCCGGCCGCGGTAGGCGCGCAGCTCGCTGGCGGAGGGCCAGTCGTAGTGGGTTTCGTCCAGATCGTCCCAGCTCATCTCGTCCACCCCGATGGCGACCAGGGCCTCGATGCGGGGGTCGATGCGGCCCTCGATGAGGCGCGCCGCCAGCAGCTTGTTGACGAAGAAGGCGGCGGTATGGCCGTAGTAGAAGATGAGGGGGTGGCGCAGGGGGATCGCCTTGTTGAACCAGGCCCGCTCGTCGGCCAGACAGTCGAACAGCGAGTCGTAGAGATCGAAGGTCTGGCAGAAGTAAGCGAGCAGCTCGCGGCGCTTGTGGTCGGGATCGTCGCCGGTCAGCAGCGGGGTGCGGGTGGGGGCAGGCAGGCCCGGATGGACGAATGGGTGGCTGGCTTGGGTCACGCTCTGACTCCTTGTTGATTCTGGCGGGTGAAGCAGCGATGGAGTGCTCTATACGCACCAGGTATCACTATTGGCTCAACGAACCGGGGCGGCAACCAAAAAAATGGGTCAACACCCCCCTTCGGGTGTGGTCAGATTGACCAGGTTGTGGTCTGAATGACTCTTTGTTATGGACCCTTCGAGCCTCGAAATATTGAAATGGATAGATAAATCATGATGTTAGCCATATGGCACAGGGTTTGCTGATTGCCACTCACCTGCCGCGCCGTGCGGCAAAGAGGAAACGAGGAGTAGCGGGATGAAATGGATGCTGGGAGTGGTGCTGGCCCTGGGACTGACCGGATGCAGCTGGCAGGATGACGTCAAGGTGCGCGGGGAGGGGGCCGTGGTGGAGCAGCAGCATCCCCTGGGGCGGGAGGTGACCCGGGTGCTGGCGGGCGTGCCCGCCAACCTGTACCTGGTGGCGGGAGAGAGCCACACCCTCAGGGTCAAGGGGGAGGCCAACCTGCTGCCCTATCTGGTACTCACCGAGAAGGGGGAGAAGCTGGAGATCGAGGTCAAGGATGGCTACCGGCTCGACCCCACCCAGCCGCTGGAGATCACCATCACCCTGCCGACGCTGCACGAGTTGGCACTGACGGGGGTTGGCAACGGCGCCTTGCGCGACTTCAAGGGGGATGATCTGGTGCTCTCCCTGGCGGGCACGGGGGACATCGTCGCCAGCGGGCTGACGCTGGATCGGCTGGAAGGCAACATCGCCGGGCTGGGCAACCTGGATCTGGGGCAGGGCTCCGCCCGGGTGATGGCGCTGAACATCGCCGGCGCCGGTGGCGTCAAGGGGGCCGGGCTCGCCAGCGAGGAGGTCGAGGTGAGCATCGCTGGCAGTGGCGAGGTCGAGGTGCGGGCCCGGTCGCGGCTCAAGATAGAGATCGCTGGTGCCGGTGCGGTCAACTACTGGGGCAGCCCAGCGCTGACCAGCGAGATCGCGGGCTCGGGTCAGGTGAGCCGGTTGGGGAGCTGATCCCATCATCGCAACAATGAAAAAGGCCCCTCGGGGCCTTTTTTGCAGGATGCGACACTGTGGGGCGACGCCTCACTCGAGGGGGAGTGCGAGGCCCAGATCGGCGTTCAGGCGCATCAGCAGCCACTGCATGCCGGCGAGGTGCTGGTGGTCATGGCTGACGAGCAGGCGCACCAGACCGTCCAGGGTCACCTCCCCATAGCCGCCATAGCGGGCGCGGCGCTGCCAGGCGTCGGACGGCACCTTCTTCAGCCATTCGACGGTCTGCAGGCGGGCGGTGCGAAACCGGTCGAGCTGCGTGGCGGTATCCTGCCGGGGGTAATCATGGTCCAGCGCCAGCTGATAGCCATCGAGGGAGGCGAGCTCCGGCAGGCTTTCCGCCAGGGTGCGACGAAACCGCACCTGATAGCCCAGCACCTCGATGTCCAGCAGGTGGCAGAGGTGCCCCCTGGCACTGAAACGCTCGGAGGGGATCCCGGCCCAGTTGGCGGGTTCCCAGTCCAGATGGCCGGTGGGGACCTGTGCCAGCAGCCGCTCGAACTGGTCCGGCATGGCCAGCAATGTGGTGAAGAGAGGCATCCTTGTCTCCTGTTTCCGGGTGAATGGCCGCCCGCTGACGGGGCGGCCACGAGCGGGTCAGCCTCAGGCCGGTTCGCCCAGGTGGTTGGCGTGAAAGCGCAGGTGCGCCTCGATGAAGCTCGCCACGAAGTAATAGCTGTGGTCGTAGCCGGCATGGCGGTTGAGCGTCAGGGGCCACGCCCGGGTGGCGGCCACTTCGGCCAAGGTGTCGATGCCGAGCTGCTCCGCCAGGAAGGGGTCGTCCAGCCCCACGTCCACCAGGGTCGGCAGGGGCGGGCTGTCGTGGTGGCGCAGCAGCTGGCAGGCATCCCACTCCTGCCACAGCAGGGGGTTGTTGCCGAGGTAGGCGCCGAGGGCCTTCTGGCCCCAGGGGCAGCGGCTCGGGTGGCTGATGGGGCTGAAGGCCGACACCGAGCGGTAGCGACCCGGCTCGCGCAGGGCGGCGATGAGGGCGCCGTGGCCCCCCATGGAGTGGCCGCTGATGGCGCGCTTCGTCGAGACCGGGAAGTGGGTCTCGATGAGCTCGGGCAGCTCCCGGGTGACGTAATCGTACATCTGGTAGTGATCTCGCCAGGGGGTCTGGGTGGCGTTGACGTAGAACCCCGCCCCCATGCCGAGGTCATAGCCGGGATCGTCCGCCACCCCTTCACCGCGGGGGCTGGTGTCCGGCGCCACCAGAGCGATGCCGAGCTCGGCGGCGATGCGCTGGGCCCCGGCTTTTTGCATGAAGTTCTCGTCGGTGCAGGTGAGACCGGAGAGCCAGTAGAGCACCGGCACTTTCTGGCCGGTGAGGGCCTGGGGCGGCAGGTAGATGGCGAAGCGCATCTCGCACCCCAGCACATTGGAGCGGTGGCGATACTGCTTGTGCCAGCCGCCGAAGCTCTTGTTGCTGCTGATGATGTCCAGATTCATGTAAGGACTCCTTGCCCCGCCCATGCGATGGGCGGGGCGCTCATGGGATCAGTAGTGGATGACGGTGCGGATGCTCTTGCCTTCGTGCATCAGATCGAACGCCTCGTTGATCTGCTCGAGGGGCATGGTGTGGGTGATGAAGTCGTCCAGCTTGAACTCACCCTGCATGTAGCGCTGTACGTAGCTCGGCAGCTCGCTGCGACCGCGCACGCCCCCGAAGGCGCTGCCGCGCCACACCCGGCCGGTGACCAGCTGGAACGGACGGGTGCTGATCTCCTGGCCCGCACCGGCCACGCCGATGATGACGGATTCGCCCCAGCCCTTGTGGCAGCACTCCAGCGCCGCGCGCATCACCTTGACGTTGCCGATGCACTCGAAGGAGAAGTCGACGCCGCCGTCGGTCATCTCGACGATCACCTCCTGGATGGGCTTGTCGAACGTGTTCGGGTTGATGCAGTCGGTGGCGCCCAGCTTGCGGGCCAGCTCGAATTTGCTCTCGTTGATGTCGATGGCGATGATGCGGCCGGCCTTGGCCAGGCGCGCGCCTATGATGGCGGAGAGGCCGATGCCCCCCAGCCCGAAGATGGCGACGCTCTCACCCTCTTTCACCTTGGCGGTGTTCATCACGGCGCCGATGCCGGTGGTGACGCCGCAGCCCAGCAGGCAGACCTCTTCCAGCGGGGCGGCCGGATCCACCTTGGCGATGGAGATCTCGGGCAGTACCGTGTATTCGCTGAAGGTGGAGGTGCCCATGTAGTGGTAGATGGGCTGGCCGTCCTTGGAGAAGCGGGTGGTGCCGTCCGGCATCAGCCCCTTGCCCTGGGTGGCGCGGATCTTCTGGCACAGGTTGGTCTTGCCGGATTTGCAGAACTTGCACTCGCCGCACTCGGGGGTGTAGAGCGGGATCACGTGATCGCCGACCTTGACGCTGGTGACACCCTCACCGACGGACTCGACGATACCGCCCCCTTCATGGCCCAGGATGCAGGGGAAGACCCCTTCCGGATCTTCACCGGAGAGGGTGAAGGCATCGGTGTGGCAGACGCCGGTCGCGACGATCCGCACCCGCACCTCGCCGGCCTGGGGCGGCATGACCTCGACCTCTTCGATGGAGAGGGGCTGACCCGGTCCCCAGGCGATGGCGGCTTTACACTTGATGCTCTGAACCTGTGCCATGAATGACGTCCTCGTAGTGGTTGGATGAACGGAAATGAGTTCGGAGATCCAGTGTAGTTTCCCGCCGATTTGGTGATAATAACGCTAAGTATCAAATCACTTTTACACACAGGTAATAATGTTCGGCTGGGAAGGGGTCTGTGAATTTGTCAGCGTGGCGGAGCAGGGGGGCTTTACCCCGGCCGCGCGCAAGCTCGGGGTGTCGGTGGCCCAGGTGAGCCGCCAGGTGGCACAGCTCGAAGACAGGCTGCAGGCCAAGCTGCTGTTGCGCACCACCCGCCAGGTGCGTCTCACCGAACTCGGGGAGATCTATTTTCGCCACTGCCGCCAGTTGCTGGACAACCTCTACGAGGCGGAGCTGGCGGTGGGACGCCATCAGGCGGTGCCCCAGGGCTCCTTGCGCATCACGGCCCCGGTCTCCTACGGCGAGAGCCGCATCGCCCCCCTGGTGAACGACTTCATGGTGCGCTTCCCCCAGCTGGAGGTGACCCTCAACCTCACCAACCAGTTGCTGGATCTGGTGCACGAGGGGTTCGATCTGGCGATCCGCCTCGGCCACCTCAAGGATTCGACCCTGGTGGCCCGCAAGCTGGCGCAGCGGGTTCCCTATGTATGCGCCTCCCCCGCCTACACCGCCCGCCACGGCATGCCCAACAGTCTCTCGGAGCTGGCCCGTCACACCTGCCTGGTGGGCAACGGCGACGAGTGGCACTTCACCCTGAACGGTAAACCCCACAGCGTGCGGGTACGCGGTCTGCTGCAGTGCAACAGCGGCCACGCCCTGCTGGATGCGGCCATCAAGGGGATCGGCATCATCCAGTTGCCGGACTACTACGTGAGCGACCACCTCGCCCGGGGGGAGCTCATCGAGCTGCTGCCGGAGCTGCGGGCCCCCGAGGAGGGGATCTGGGCCCTCTATCCCCACAACCGCCACCTCTCCCCCAAGGTGCGGCTGCTGGTGGACTATCTGGCCGAGCGTCTCAGTGATCCCCACCAACCCGCCCTGGTACGGCCCATCGGCTGAGCCGTCGCCCGAAAAAGAAAAGGCCCGCATGTGCAGGCCTTTTGCATGGCATGAAGGGCGGGGCTATTCCCGCTCCTTGACATAGGGGGTGCCGAGGGCCTTGGGGGCCACCGCCTTGCCGATGAAACCGGCCAGCAGGAAGACCGTCAGGATGTAGGGCAGCGCCTCGATGGCCTGCACCGGGATCGGGAAATCGCCGATGCTGACCCCTTGCAGCCGGATGGCGACCGCGTCGAGGAAGCCGAACAGCAGACAGGCCGCCATGGCGTTCCAGGGGCGCCACTTGCCGAACACCAGGGCCGCCAGCGCCATGAAGCCCTTGCCCGCGCTCATGTTGGGGATGAACTGGGCGGTCTGGGCCACCGCCAGATAGGTGCCCCCGATCCCCGCCAGCAGGCCGCCGATGATGAGGGCGGTGTAGCGCATGCGCACCACGGAGATACCGGCTGTATCCACCGCAGCCGGTGCCTCGCCCACCGCCCGCAGCCGCAGGCCGAAGCGGGTGCGGAACAGCACCCACCAGGCCAGGGGCACGGCGGCGAAGGCCACGTATTCCAGCAGGGAGTGGCCGCTCAAGAGCTCGCTGTAGAGCTGGCCGATGACGGGCACGTCATAGAGCTCCTTGGCATAGGGCAGGTCGATGGGGGCGAAGCGTGCCGCACCGGAGAGCGCCGGGGTCTGGCCCCCCTGATCGAACCAGTAGCGCCCCAGGGTCACGGTGAGGCCGGCCGCCAGGATGTTGATGGCCATGCCGCTCACTACCTGATCACCCCGGTGGGTGATGGTGGCGAAGCCGTGCAGCAGGGCGAACAGGATGGAGATCCCCACCCCGACCCCCAGCCCAATCCAGGCGGAACCGGTGACGGCGGCCGCCGCCGCACTGGCGAAGGCGGAGGCCAGCAGCTTGCCCTCCAGGGCGATGTTGACCACCCCGGAGCGTTCACAAAACATCCCGGCCATGGCCGCCAGGATCAGTGGCGGTGCGGTGCGGATGGTGGCATCCAGCATCAGGATCAGCATTTCGAACATGATCAGGCTCCTTTCACTTGGGCGGCCGGGCGGTTGGCAAAGGCCAGGTAGGCCTGCTCGATGCGCGGGCGCAGCATGTGCTCCAGGGCGCCGCAGAACAGGATCACCAGACCCTGCAGCACCACGACGATGTTGCGGTCCACCCCGAACTCGAAGCTGAGCTCGGCGCCGCCCTGGTAGAGGAAGCCGAACAGCAGGCTGGCGATGATGACGCCGACCGGGTGGTTGCGGCCCATCAGGGCCACCGCGATGCCGGTGAAGCCGAAGCCTTCCACGAAGTTGAGCTTGATCTGGTGCAGCTCACCCTGCAGCACGTTGAGGGCGAAGAAGCCCGCCAGCATGCCGGAGATCACCATGGCCAGGATCACCACCTTGGGGTAGGAGATGCCCGCATAGGCGGAGGCACTCTGGCTTGCGCCCACGGAGCGGATCTCGTAGCCCCAGCGGGTATGCCAGATGAAGACCCACACCAGGGCCGCACAGATCAGCGCCCAGAAGAAGCTGATGTTGAGGGGGCTGTTGGGCATGGCGATGCCGAAACCGGCCGCCAGCTCGCTCATCTTCGGCAGCCAGCTCGCCACGGCGAACACCTTGCTCTCGGTGGCCATGGATCCTGGCGGCTTGAAGACGTCTACCAGCAGGTAGGCCATCAGGGAGGCGGCGATGAAGTTGAACATGATGGTGGTGATGACGATGTGGCTGCCCCGCTTGGCTTGCAGCCAGGCCGGGATGAAGGCCCAGGCCGCGCCGAACAGGCCGCCAGCGATGATGGCGAGCGGCAGCAAGAGGGCGAACGGCAGCACGTCCCCGAGCAGCAGACAGACCAGACCGACCCCGAGGCCGCCGATATAGGCCTGCCCCTCACCGCCGATGTTGAACAGGCCGGCGTGGAAGGCCACCGCCACCGCCAGACCGGTGAAGATGAAACCGGTGGCGTAATAGAGGGTGAAGCCTATCCCCTCGCCGGTGCCAAAGGCGCCGTACCACATGATTTCGGCTGCCTCGATGGGGCTGATGTCGAGGTAATAGAACAGGATGGCCGACACCAGGAAGGCCAGCAGGATATTGACTGCGGGCAGCACGCCCACGGATATCCAGGCTGGAACACGTGCTTGGCTCATGAATGGGCCTCCTTGATATCGTCGGGGACTGGTGTGTTGACCATCATCAGGCCGAATCCGTTACAAGTGGTTGTGACCTTCATGATGTGGCTCCTTGTGATTGGCTTGTCGCCACGTCGTCAGGAACTATGTTCGCCATCATCAGGCCGATGGTGCGTTCATCCGCCCTGGCGCCGTCCAGCTCGCCGACGATGCGGCCATCGGCGATGACCAGAATGCGGTCGGAGAGGCTCATGATCTCGTCCAGCTCCACCGACACCAGCAGCACCGCCTTGCCCTTGTCGCGCATGGCGATGATCTGCTGGTGGATGTACTCGATGGCGCCGATGTCGACGCCCCGGGTCGGCTGGCCGACCAGCAGCACATCCGGGTCCTGCTCCACTTCCCGGGCGATCACCAGCTTCTGCTGGTTGCCACCGGAGAAGTTGGCGGTCTTGTGCTCCGGGCTCGGCGGGCGCACGTCCCACTTGTCCATCTTGGCCTGGCAATCCTGGCGGATCGCCTCCTTGTCCTGCAGCCAGCCCTTGTTGTACTGGGCACGGCGGTGATAACCGAGGATGAAGGCCTCTTTCGCCTCGAAGCGGTTGATGAGCCCCATCTTGTGCCTGTCTTCCGGGATGTGGCCGAGGCCGAAGTTGCGCACCTGCTCCGGGTCGGCCGGGTGGCTCTGGCTTACCTCGTGGCGCTGCGCCCCGGCGATGGTGAAGCCGCCCTTGCTGGGCTTGAGGATGCCGCCGAGCATGCTGAGCAGCTCGGACTGGCCGTTGCCGGAGACCCCGGCGATGCCGACCACTTCCCCTGCCCGCACCTCGAAGCTGACGGATTTGACCCGTTCCACCCCGGCGTCATCGACGTAAGAGAGGCACTCGACCTTGAGCTTGGCCTCGCCCGGCTGGGCGGTGCCCTTGTCGACCTTGAGGCGCACCTTGCGGCCCACCATCAGTTCGGCGAGCTGCTCCTTGTCGGTGTCTTTGGTGGCGACATGGGCCACCATCTCCCCCCGGCGCATGATGGAGACCTGATCCGTGATGGCCAGGATCTCCCGCAGCTTGTGGGTGATGAGGATGACGGTCGCCCCCTGATCCCGCAGCTTTTTCAGCACCTCGAACAGGTGATCCGCCTCTTGCGGGGTCAGTACCCCGGTGGGCTCGTCGAGGATCAGGATGCGGGCACCGCGATAGAGCGCCTTGAGGATCTCGACCCGCTGTTGCAGGCCCACCGGCAGATCCTCGACCTTCTCGTGCAGCGGCACCTCGAGACCATAGTCCCGTGCCAGCTCGCCCAGCAGCTTCTCGGCGGCCGCCAGGCTCTTGCCCAGGCGCCAGCCGTTCTCGGCCCCCAGGATGACGTTTTCCAATACGGTAAAGTTGTTCACCAGCATGAAGTGCTGGTGCACCATGCCCACGCCTGCGGCAATCGCATCTTGGGAGCCATGGGGTTTGAACGGATTCCCGTCGATCAGCATCTCGCCTCTGTCGGCGTGGTAGAAACCGTAAATGATGCTCATCAGGGTCGACTTGCCGGCGCCATTTTCGCCGACGATGCCGTGAATGCTGCCTTTACGAACCTGAAGGTCGATCTGCTTGTTGGCGTACACGTCGCCGAACCGCTTATCGATACCCCTTAATTCGATGGCATAGCGATCTGTCTGGTCCATGATGCAGTCCTTGCGGGTCATGAAGTAGAGACTAAAAACCGGCCCGTGCGGGCCGGTCATCACTGGTTGAGAGTCGTAGCAGGGACTCAGTACTTGCAGGAGTTGTCGCTCATGTAGTCGTGCACCTTGATTTTGCCGGCGATGATGTCGGCCTTGATGCTCTCGACCTTGGCTTTCATTTCCGGGGTGATCAGCTTGGCGTTGTTCTCGTCCAGCGCCCAGTCAACCCCGCCTTCGGCCAGACCCAGGGACTGGATGCCCGGCTTCCAGCTGCCCTTGGCGGCGTCATCCCAGCTCTTGTACGCGGCCAGACCCACGGACTTGACCATGGAGGTCAGCATGGTGCCCGGTTGCAGGTGGTTCTGGTTGGAATCCACACCGATGGCCAGCTTGCCTTCGTCCTTGGCAGCCTGATAGACACCGATCCCGGTGCCACCGGCGGCGGCATAGACCACATCGGCGCCCTTGGCGAACTGGGACTTGGCCAGTTCTGCACCCTTGGCCGGGTCGGCGAAGGCTGCCGGGGTGGAGCCGGTCATGTTCTGATAGACGTCGATCTTCGGATTGATGTACTTGGCGCCTTGCTCATAGCCGCACTGGAACTTGCGGATCAGCGGGATGTCCATGCCGCCCACGAAGCCGACCTTGCCGGTCTTGGAGGCGATGGCTGCCAGGGCACCCACCAGGAAGGAACCTTCATGCTCCTTGAAGATGAGGGACTGGACGTTCGGCTTGTCGACCACCATGTCGATGATGGTGAACTGGGTGTTCGGGAACTCGGTGGCGACTTTCTCTACTGCGGAACCCATGTTGAAGCCGACGGCGACGATGGGGCCGTTGCCACGGCTGGCCAGACGACGCAGGCCCTGCTCGCGCTGGGCTTCGTTCTGGGGTTCGAACTCCTTGACCTTGACGCCTTTGTCCTTGTTGTAGACTTCGACGCCGTTGCGGAACACGGCTTCGTTGAAGGACTTGTCGAATTTGCCTGCGGTGTCATAGATGACGGCGGGCTCGGAGGCTGCCTGGGCGGACAGGGCAGCGAGGGTGAGGGCGGCCACGGTGGCCAGCTTGAGCACTTTAGTCACGATCGTATCCTTGATTGTTATGTGAGGGTCCACAACCTGTCTTGGCAGGTCATAAAGCACGCTGGCTAACTGTAAGTGAGCCAGCCCGTTGGTCAAGGGGATCATAGAGGAAAAACGTTTGCGTTAACGGTTTGAAATATAAGCAAATTGCCTTATAAGTGTTTGTTTTATGGTGTTTTTGCAGAATTAAATTCCGGGATTAATAGGGCTCGATCGACATTTGTGTTTGGATTCATAACGTTAGGCGCAACCGTTTTCCTCCCCTGATGAAAAAACTGGCTTCCATCGGCACCAGCCCTGCGGCCTCATCGACGCCACATTGGCGGGCTGGCTGGCCCCCGGCTGCTCACGGCTTGGTCTCTGGCGGCTCAGGCCGTATAATCCCCGCCTGTATAAATAAACAGGAGTGGTGATGGACGTTTCAACCCTGCTCGACGGGCTCAATGACAAGCAAAGAGACGCGGTGGCGGCCCCCCGTTGCAACCTGCTGGTGCTGGCCGGTGCCGGTTCGGGCAAGACCCGGGTGCTGGTGCACCGTATCGCCTGGCTGATGCAGGTGGAACGCTGTTCACCCTTCTCCATCATCGCGGTGACCTTTACCAACAAGGCGGCGGCAGAGATGCGTGGCCGGGTCGAGAAGGTGATCGGTGACGGCGTGCGCGGCATGTGGATCGGCACCTTCCACGGCATCGCCCACCGACTGCTGCGGGCCCACCATCTGGATGCGGGCCTGCCGCAGGATTTCCAGATCCTCGACTCCGACGACCAGTACCGCCTCATTCGCCGGGTGCTCAAGGCCCTCAACCTCGACGAGAAGCACTGGGCCCCGCGCGCCGTGATGGGCTACATCAACGGCAAGAAGGACGAGGGCTTGCGCCCCGGCGACATCGATCTTTACGGCGACCCCGTCACCCGCACCTATCAGCAGATCTACAAGACCTATCAGGAGACCTGCGATCGCTCCGGGCTGGTGGACTTCGCAGAACTCCTGCTGCGCGCCCACGAGCTGTGGCTCAACAAGCCCCACATCCTCGAGCACTACCGCGACCGCTTCCAGAACATCCTGGTGGACGAGTTCCAGGACACCAACGGCATCCAGTACGCCTGGCTGCGGATGCTGGCCGGCGACACCGGCAAGGTGATGATCGTCGGCGACGATGACCAGTCCATCTATGGCTGGCGCGGCGCCAAGATTGAGAACATCCAGCGCTTCCTGACCGACTATCAGGGCGCCGAGACCATACGCCTCGAGCAGAACTACCGCTCCACCGCCAATATCCTCAAAGCCGCCAACAGCGTCATCGCCAACAACGCCGAGCGGCTCGGCAAGGAGCTGTGGACCGAAGGGGCCGAGGGGGAGCCGATTTCGCTCTACGCCGCCTTCAACGAGGTGGACGAGGCCCGCTTCGTGGTCGGCCGCCTCAAAGACTGGAAAGAGAAAGGGGGCTTGCTCGCCGACTGCGCCATCCTCTATCGCTCCAACGCCCAGTCCCGGGTGCTGGAAGAGGCGCTGATGCAGGACGCCATGCCGTACCGGATCTACGGCGGCCTGCGCTTCTTCGAGCGCCAGGAAATCAAAGACGCCATGGCCTACCTGCGCCTTATCAACAACCGTGGCGACGACGCCAGCTTCGAGCGGGTGGTCAACACCCCGACCCGCGGCATCGGCGATCGCACCCTCGAGATATTGCGCAACAACGCCCGCGATCAGGGCCAGAACCTGTGGCAGTCCGCCAAGGCACTGCTCAATGACAAGGTGCTGACCGGTCGCGCCGGCAACGCGGTGCGCGGCTTTGTGGATCTCATCGACGCGCTGGAGGAACAGGTCTCCCTGCTGCCCCTGCACCAGCAGGCGGATATCGCCATCCAGCACTCCGGCCTCAAGGCGATGTATCTGGCGGAAAAAGGCGAGAAATCCCAGGCGCGGGTAGAAAACCTGGACGAACTGGTCACCGCCTGCCGCCAGTACCAGCGCCCGGACGAGCTGGAAGATATGAGCGATCTCTCCGCCTTCCTCGCCCACGCGGCGCTGGAATCCGGCGAGAATCAGGCGGACGAATATGCCGATGCAGTGCAGCTGATGACACTGCACAGCGCCAAGGGGCTGGAATATCCCCTGGTGCTGCTGGTCGGCGTGGAAGAGGGCATGTTCCCCAGCCAGCAATCCACCGAGGAGTCGGGGCGGCTGGAGGAGGAGCGCCGCCTCTGTTACGTCGGCATGACCCGCGCCATGGAGAAGCTCTACATCTGTTATGCGGAGAGCCGCCGCATCTATGGCCGCGAGATGTTCCACAAGCCGAGCCGCTTTATCCGCGAGATGCCCGCCGAGTGCATGGAGGAGATCCGGCTGCGCACCCAGGTGAGTAGACCCACGCAATATGGGCGCTTTAGCCAGAACGAGGTGCGCGCGATCTTCGACGCCAGCGGCATCAAGCTTGGCCAGCGGGTGCTCCATCCGAAATTCGGCGAAGGAATCGTGCTCAACTTCGAAGGAGTCGGCCAGCAGAGCCGGGTGCAGATCCAGTTCGACGACGTCGGCGCCAAGTGGCTGGTGACGGCGTATGCCAGATTGGAGGCGCTTTAATCCCCTCACCCTGACCCTCTCCCAACGGGAGAGGGGATCATCCCCGAGATAGTCTTTGCCTCCTTCTCCCCTTGTGGGAGAAGGGCCTTTTCTCGTGATCGTCTTTGCCCCCTTCTCCCCTGCGGGGGAGGGCCTGTTCCCGAGATCGTCTTTGCTTCCTTATCCCATGGCGGGAGCGGGGCCTGTTCCCGTGATCGTCTTTGCTCCCTTCTCCCCTTGTGGGAGAAGGGTTGGGGATGAGGGGCGCTTTCTGATGGCACGGCTGGCGCCGTGCAGGACGCGAGGGCTGGGCCCTCGACAGGGTTTCGCCCGCCCTTCGGGCTTGGGCGAGTGACTTTTCTTTGCGTGGCCAAAGAAAAGTCACCAAAAGAAAGGCCACCCCCGCCAATCCGACCGCTTCGCGGTTGCCCTCGGGCCAGAGCCAACGTCGGACGGGCCACCGCAGACGGCACTTTGGCCTACGCCATCCATGGCTTCGGCCAAACCCCGCTTCGAACATCCTTGTTCTCGCGCCAAATCGGGGTCGCCCTGACCCGATTTGGCCCCTGTCCGCTGCGGCTACGCCATCATCCCTGATGGCGTCCCTGACGTTGCCTCTGACCCTCGGCGGATTGGAGGGGGATCAATACCGTGCCCGACTTTAGTTTGGGAGCATCATCTGAAATTTGGGGAAGGCATAGCACTGAACTTCGAAGGGGTCGGTCAGCAGAGCCGGGGGCTGCTATAGCTCGACGTCGCCAGGTGACGGCGTATGCCAGATTGGAAGCGCTCTGATTGCTTTCGATATCTAACTGCATCAACCCGACTTAGGCTGGATTGATTTTACATATCAATCATCGCGGCAGCCTTAATACGCGATCGTTCGAATACGCTTCGCTATTCGAACCTACGACCCTGTCACAGCTAGGAGTCATCCGTTCCTGTAATCTAGGGAAGGTGCGAACAAGTCCCTGATATGAGATCATGTTTGTCATCTGGAGCCATGAAAAAGGGTTCATCATGAGTCATCAACTTACCTTCGCCGACAGTGAATTCAGCAGTAAGCGCAGTCAGACCAGAAAAGAGATTTTCTTGTCCCGCATGGAGCAGATTCTGCCATGGCAAAACATGGTGGAAGTCATCGAGCCGTTTTACCCCAAGGCTGGTAATGGCCGGCGACCTTATCCGCTGGAAACCATGTTACGCATTCACTGCATGCAGCATTGGTACAACCTGAGCGATGGCGCGATGGAAGATGCTCTGTACGAAATCGCCTCCATGCGTCTGTTTGCCCGGTTATCCCTGGATAGCGCCTTGCCGGA
>NZ_JBLUXC010000053.1:0-26540 GCF_048276795.1 Aeromonas sp. PS2Canimalfood6 | reverse complement strand
CGTTTCCTGGCGTTGGTTTCTGCCTTGGCGAGGGCCAAGAAATCGATTGGATCGGACATACTGAGTACAGTGAAACCAGAATAGAGCAATTAGATCACATCTTTAATCTGATTGGTATAAGAAGTGGTAAATTTTCTGCGGGTGTTAAAAAAGACATAAACCACCTTTGATAAATGGGCATTGATAACTAGTTGCAGGGCGGGAGCACACTTTGTTGATATTTTAACCAAAGAATAACTGAGCCCGATAGTCGTCATTCCAGCCGGCTCTTTTTAGCTTGTTTCTCTGACTTCGAGCACCACAATTGCTCTGTTTTACGATATTCAATACGAACCGCCGGAATAGCGCCATATTCTCGACCGCATCCTCCATCGCTATCCTGGAAGCATCCTCGTTGAACACCACATCAAGAATGTAATGCTGGCTGTTCTCTATCCGCCAGTGCTGCCGTATATAGTGCCCTAGCAGCTTGTGCTTGGGGGATAACGAGCTGACATAGTAAGAGGTATCTACCGTTCCTTTTCCGTTGGCGCTGCGGTGACGCTCAACGGCAATGATGCTGCGGATTGTCGGCCATTTCTCCGTCAACTCTGGCGGTAATTTGGCTTTTAATTGAAACACATAACGCTCTTCCTGGCGGCCATGTCCACTCTCTTTGTGCTCGACGACAATCTTCTCTTTCGGGGCGTCAAACAGTGACTGGAATTGCGATTGAACCGCTTGATACAGCTTCGGTTGATTATTCTTGACCTGTACCACTACATGAGCCTTCTTCTCGCTGATTTTCTCCAGTGTCTCACGCTGACAATGCAACGCATCGAGTGTGACAACGGCTCCTTTTAGCTCAAGAATGTCCAGCATATCTTTGACGGTTTCGATTTCCCCCTTCTTGTTAGGGGTTGCTTTCTGGCTTAACACCAGCCCATTTTCGGTATCGTAAGCCGTAACCAACTGAAGCGCATCCTTGGCATTTCCCCGAAAGGAGCCGCGTAACACCTTGCCATCAAAGGCAATGATGGGTTTGCCCTGATGAGTGCGCTGTTCATTGACCCAGCACAGCAACGCTTCAAGCAAGGTATCGATGACAATGCAGCGCAGAATGCGGGCAACCGTGTGACGCCGCGGGATGCCGTTGGCAAAGGGGCGATGCTGACGCAGCCAATCGATCTTTGAATCGCCATAGGTTTCGATGTCATTCCAGCCCTCGGCACCACTCATGATGGCACTGATGACAAGGAACATGACATCAACCAGGTTATGTTTACGATTGATCTCAGAGCGAGTTTCTTCGACAAGGGTAAGGTGTTCAATCAACGTCATAGCGCGTGCCTCCTGCATGGAGACGCGATTAGATCACAGACGATCTGCCTGTTCAAATTTCATTAACAAAGTGCGATCCCGCCCTGTAACTAGTTGTAAAAATGTAGTTGGGAGTGTTAATTCGTGTTCACAACACTATTGCAATGGCTCGTTTTGGTCAATTCTTTGTTTGATGTTTTTTTAAAAAAATGAAAGTGCTACGTTGTCATGATTTTGTGTGATCTTGTATTATTTAGAGAGGATGGAGTGGTATTTTGTTCCGATGAAAGGCTTTATAGGGATATTGATTTCCACTTTTTCAGTCCGAATAAAGATACGGTGAGAGAGATGCCTGCAGATTGCTCTTCATACAAGCATGGAGAGAAGAGCCTATTTCGCCATCTTCACCCTGGCTTCACACAACCTCATTTTCCCTTCACAAATCCCCCGTATTTTCTGCCCACTGATAAATGGGCCCGGCTTGTCACAGGGGTGATGAGGGGCCGGTCGGAGCGAGGGAGCAGATGATGAAAGGTTGGATAAAGTGCGGGCTGGCCGGGGCCTTGATACTGGTGGCGAGCTTCTGGGGCGGCAGCGTGCGTGCGGAGCAGATGCCCATTGGCACGGATGGCGCCCTGCCGGGGCAGCTAGTCGCCCAGGCTGCGGCGCTCCAGACGGACACTAATTTGCTGCCGCTGAGGGCTCTGCCATCGGTTGTTGCCGGGCGTGGCACCTGAGGGAGTTGATACCGGCCTTTTTAACCAGAGCGGGCCGGTGACGTCACGGCACAGTGCGCATCAACACAGGTCGGGCTGGCTACTGCGTTTGGTGTTGAGCATCACACCAGGCCGGGTTGGTCACTGAGCCCGATATTGCGCATCCAGCCAGGCGATGGCCTCTTGGGGGTCGTTGAATGCCTGGATATGGTCCGGGTGGGTGAGGGAGAGGCAGGAGAGGGCGATGTGATGGAGCACCTTGGCCGAATAGAGGGAGGCGATGGCCACCAGATTCTTCTGGGTCAGCCACTGGTAGGTCTCCTGCAGATGGGGCAGGGCAGATAGCACCACCCCCTGATGCTGGCGATGGTCCACCAGGGCGCAGAAAGGCTTTCCATCCAGGCTGTTCACCACGGACTTTATCTGTGCAATCCACGCCAGCATACCCTCTTCATTGAAAGGGCCGATCAGCTCGCAGGTGACCAGGTGTTCCTGCACATTGAAGATGAACTCACCGTGCTTTTTATCAAAGGACATACAACATTCTTATCCATGACCAGGGGCGGCAAGATGATGCTTATTCATTCCGTATGCATCAATACCCGAATGAGGGTTTTGGTCATGGAATCGTATTGCTGCGTTGACGCCAGATGAGGGAAGGGGTCTGCCTCTGGTACCGAAGCGATCCATGGGTAGCTCCACGTAGGGCACAAGACCCTGTGAGGATAGCCGGCTCATGGAGAGAATGACCCGGGCAAGGCCGGCGCAGCAGTGTCCGGCCTTTGTCTGCTCGGCGAAGGCGACACCCCGGCATAGGTGGGCGTTTCACCGGGGTTCTTGATGGAGCGCTTCGCCTGATCAGCCGGCCAGCGGTAGATAGACATGTTGGTAGGCCAGGGCGATGGCGCTGTAGAGCAGCAGGGCGGCCATCAGCAGGTTGAAGTACCTGAACCAGCGAGGATGTTGAAGATGACGTCCGATGAGACTGCCCGCCATCGAGTAGCTGCCGGGGGCGCCGGCGGCCAGCAGGCCGAGCAGCAGGGACCAGGGCAGCAGGCTCCAGCCGTGGATCTGGGCTGCCGGGAACTGGATGCTGGTGATGGGCAGGGTGGCGATCATGGCCTTGGGGTTGAGCAACTGGATGACGAAGCCGCTGCGCACCCCCAGAGGGCGGGCAGGCGCCTCGTTGGCACCGAGCTCGCCGCTGTCGCTGGTGATCTTGATGGCGAGATAGGCGATATAGAGGCACCCCACCAGGCTGACATAGATCAGGGTATCTTCCCGCACCAGGCGGGTGCCCGCCCAGCCAAAGAGCAGCAGGAGCACGAACATCGCCAAGCCGACCCCGAGGAAGAAGCCAAGGGAGGCGCGGGTGCGGCCACCCAGGCCTGCATTGAGGCCGATGAGGTTGACGGGGCCAGGGGTATACATGATGCCGATGGCATAGGCGAGAAGCTCAATCATGGGGTGTTCCTTGGGCTCAGCGGATCAGGCTGGCACTGTATTGGGTGGGAGTCATGCCATAGATGCGCTTGAAGCGACGGTTGAGGTGACTGAGATCGGTGAAACCGTAGCGGTACACCAGATCCTGCGCCGACTCTCCGGCGGCCAAGGCGCGCCGTGCGGCATTGATGCGGCAGTTGATCACGTATTGATGGGGTGTGATGCCAAGCTGTTGGCGAAACAGCCGCAGGAAGTGGTACTTGGAGATGTTGGCCGCCGCGCTGATGTCGGCCAGGGAGATATCCTGCTGGAAGTGGGCGTGGATAAAGTCCCTGGCCTGCAACAGGAGGCGATCGATGCGGCTCACCCGGCCATTGGGCTCAAAACGTCCCGCCTGCTGCATCACCCGGGTGGCGAGGCGATAGAGGGCAAACTCCTGCTCTATGCTGTCGGCCTGGCCGCGCACCGCCTGGGCCAGCTCGAGGATGCAGGCGCTCAGCGCCTCATCGCGCACCAGGGGCTGCAACAACCGATAGGTCCCCATTGCCCGCTCGCCCGCGGCATCGGCAAACAGCGGGGTGAGTTCGTGGGGCGGAATGTAGAGCATGGTGTAGTCGAGGCTGGCGTTGTCACCGGCATGACCGTCGTGGACATCCCCGGGATTGAACTGGATGACGCTGCCTGCCGGGCTGGAGTGGGCTCCGCCGTGGCAGAAGAAGTTCTGCCGCCCGGCCAGAGTGACCCCGAAGGAGTACTCCTCGTGGGCGTGACGGTCGTAGCGAAATTCCGTCATGTTGACCCGCAGCGCAGTCAGGCTCGCCAGGTGCTGACTGTGTGCGAATATGAACTGGTTGTCCTGCGCCATCTTTCCCTCCTGAACCAGACTGCCTCCCTAATCTAGCCCCAAGCCTGTGCCGCCCGCTTGGACAATCTTGCTGTTTGCCGGCCCGAGTGCGCCTCGCACCGAGAAAAACGGCGCTGCCGATGGCTGGCTGCACCGACTGGCCCGTCAACGGAAGCGGAACAGCTCCCGGTGCAGCGGGGTGGCCAGGCGGGCATCCAGGCTCTGGGCCATGGGCTCTGGGCCGCAGAACCACACCGGGGTGTGCTGGCGCTCGCCCAGGGCGACCAGATCCAGTCGGCCGCGCTCGGACTCCAGATGCAGCCGGTAGTCGATCCCGACCCTGCGGCACAGATCGGCCAGCCGACTGTGATAGGGGGCGGCCTCGGCGGAGGGGGCGCATTGCAGCAAGGTGGTGCCGGGGCGTTGTTCACCACGGCGTACCAGGGCCTCCAGCCAGGCGATGAAGGGGGTGATGCCGATACCGGCGCCCACCCAGAGCGCGGGGGCGGGATCCGGCAGGGCGAAGGCGCCATAGGGGCCGGTCACGATCACCGTATCCCCCACCTTGAGGTGGCGGTGCAGCCAGCGGGTGTGATCCCCGAGGGCGCGCACCGCCAGGGTCAGGGTGCGGCAGTCTGCCGAGACATCGACCAGGGTGTAGGGGTGGGGCTCGCCGCGCCCGGCAAAGTCGAAGAAGGCGAACTGCCCCGGGCGATAGCCGAGCAGGGGCGCGGTGAGGCCAACCCGGATCTCCAGGGTGCGCTCGTCCAGAGGGGTGAGGGCGCTGACCGTCCCCTGACGGCGTGCGTCCCGTCCCACCCGGCCAAACAGGGAGTAGAGCGCCCCCAGGGCACCCAGCCCGCCGCCGATAAGCAGGGTCAGGCCGACCGGGGTCAGGGCGCCGATGCGCGGCAGCAGGCAGAGCCCGTGCAGCCAGCTCATCAGATAGATGACCGGGGCCAGCCGGTGAACCACCTTGAAGCGCTCGTAGCGCACCACCGCCAGCAGGCTTACCACCACCAGGGCCAGCAACAGATAGAAACCCCACTCCCCCAGGGTATTGCCGAGGCTGTGCCAGAGGGCATCGTTACCAGCACCAGCACCAGCACCAGCACCAGCACCGCGGCGCGCCGGCCGGGTCAGCCAGTCGGCGGCGACGGCCCACTTGGGGGCTTCCACCAGCAGCCAGTGGGCCACCAGGGTGCCGGTGGCCCAGAGGGCGCTGCTGCGATGCAGGTGCAGCATGCGATCCAGCCCGCCGCACCAGGCTTCGAGCCTGGGCAGGCGCAGGGCCAGCAGCAAAGAGAGGGTCATGGCGCCGAGGCCAAGCAGACCGGTCAGGATCAGCAGCTCGTGGCGCCAGGGCCAGACGCTGGCGGGCCACTGGGTGAGACCAGCGAGCCAGAGCAGGGTGAGGGTCAGGGGCAGGGCCCAGACGAGGGATGCGGGTTTCATGATGTCCTCCTTGTCCATGCCTCCATTGCACGCCTGCTTTGTGGCGAAAGTGTGCCCCCTGACTACCTCTTTTGTAGCAGAGTGTGGCAAAGGGTCGCCGGGTCAGGGCAAGCGGGCTGAGGAGGGGGGCGCGGGGCAGAACAGGGGGGCAGGAAAGCGGTTGGCGTCACCCCACAGGCCTGGGTCTGGAGAGGGGTGATGCTGGGGCAGGCGCATGGCTGCCCCAGCAAACAGTCGTGTCAGGATTTTCGTCCCTTGCCGCCCTTGTTGCCCGCGAGGGCCTGCTTTCTGGCCTTCTGCTTCTGGGCGCCCTTGCTGGCGCGGCGCGGCTCGGGGTCGAAGCGGGTGAGATCCGGCTCAAAGCCCGGGAACCACTGCTGGGGCAGGCGGGTATCGAGCACGGCTTCGACTTTTTCCAGCAGGGGGGGGTCTTCCGGGCTGAACAGGGTGATGGCGAGCCCCTTGTTGCCGGCGCGGCCGGTGCGCCCGATGCGATGGACGTAATCCTCGGGCTGATGGGGGAACTCCAGATTGATCACATGGTTGAGATCCGTGATATCGAGGCCGCGGGCCGCCACGTCGGTGGCCACCAGGGCCTGCAAGGTGCCGGCGCGAAACGCCAGCAGCACGTTTTCCCGCGCGCTCTGTGACAGATCCCCGTGGAAGGCGAGCGCATTGATGCCCCCCTTGCCAAGCTGCTGGGCCAGCTTGTCCGCCCCCTGGCGAGTGCGGCTGAAGATCAGCGCCGGCGCCCAGCCCTTCACGGTCAGCATGTGCTCGACCAGCGCCACCTTGCGATCGCTGTCCACCGCATAGACCCGCTGCTCCACCTCGGCCGCCGTGGTGTTGCGCGGTGCCACTTCCACCAGCGCCGGGTCGCGCAGCAGTACCTTGCAGAGGGCAAACAGGTTGTCATCGCAGGTGGCCGAGAACAGCAGGGTCTGGCGATCCGCCGGGATTTGCTTCAACAGCGCCTGGATCTCGTCCATAAAGCCCATGTCGAGCATCCTGTCCGCCTCGTCAAACACCAGATGGCGCAGTTCGGCCAGCGTGAGCGCCCCCTGGCGCAGGTGATCGAGCAGGCGGCCCGGGGTGGCGATGAGGATATCCACCCCGGCGTTCAGCGCCTCCACCTGTGCGGCGATGCTCACCCCGCCGTAGACCAGCGTGCTGGTGAGAGTGGTGCCCCTGGCGTAGCGCGCGACGCTCTCGGCAACCTGCACCGCCAGCTCGCGGGTCGGCACCAGCACCAGGGCGCGGATGGGGCGAGGGGACGCCTCTTGCGGCTGCTGCATCAGCCGCTCCAGCAGCGGCAACACGAAGGCGGCGGTCTTGCCGGTGCCGGTCTGGGCCCCCGCCATCAGATCCCGCCCCGCCAGAATGGCGGGAATGGCGCTGGCCTGCACCGGGGTGGGGGCGGCGTAGCCGAGCTCGGTCAGGGTTTGCTGCAAGCGGGGGGAGAGGGCCAGTTCGGCGAAGGAGGCAATGGACATAGGGCACCAGTATGGGGTTATCCCGCCCCGTGGCAGGGACGGAAACAATCAGCGTGGCGGGATGGTAACAGATAGCGGGGGCGCGGCAGAAGCCGGGCCGCTCAGGGGGCCGAATTGTCACCCGGATCGCGGACAAGGCGGATGGTTTGCCCCTGGTAATAGGCGATATTGCGCTTGCCGTGCTGCTTGACGTGATAGAGCAGGTCGTCGGCCAGTTGCACCGCCTCGGCCACCGTCAGGTAATCGCGAATGCGGGTTACTCCGGCGGAGAAGGTGATGGGGGCGGGCAGCTCGGGGATGCGCAATGGCCGCTCCAGCAGGCGGGCGGCGGAGTGATGCATCATTTTGTCATCGTCCATCCCCTTGAACAGCACGATGAACTCTTCCCCGCCCCAGCGAATGGCGACATCGCCCTTGCGGATATTGGTCTTGAGGTGATTGGCGAAGGCGACGAGCGCCAGGTCACCCACCCCGTGACCATGGGTGTCGTTGACGGACTTGAAGTTGTCGATGTCGAGGATCATCAGGTAGTCGTGCTCCCGCAGCAGCGCCTGATTGAGGATGTCACGGCGTGGCAGCCGGGTCAGGTGGTCGGTCTGGGCCAGGATGCGCAGACGGGTAACCAGGCTGCGCCCCGTCAGCATGATCAGCAGCAGGATGATGAGATAGAGCTTGAAGGCCGCCCCGTAGAGCACGGAGCGGATGAAATCGCCGTAACTGTATGACCACTTGAGGTAGAGATCATTGCCTGCCTGAGTGCGCATCAGCGGCGTGCTCAGGCAGAGGTGGAACGGGCGGCAGGGCTCGACCTCTTCGAAGGAGAGGACGGTCCGGGTCGGATTGAGGCTCTCGAAGGGGTGCAGCACATCCTTGAACGCCCGGTCGACGGCGATGTCGATGCCCTTGAGTCCATAGCGGTAGTCCTTGATGGCGGGCTCGTAATAGACGAAGGGGAAGTAGAGGGTGATGGTATTCAGTCCGGTGAAGGTGTCGGTGTAGATCTCGGATACCCAGGCTTCATCCGTGCTGCAGGGGACATGGGTGGAGGCGAAGGAGGCGCAACCGAAAAAGTGGGTCCAGGGCTCGATGTCATTGAGGTCGGTGTTGACCGGGAGCAGCTGGCTCGGCAGCATCCCCTTGTTGGCGACCATGCCAAGCAGGCGGCGATCGTCATAGAAGGCGTAGAGGTTGAGGACCTCGGGGTTGGAGATGACGTACAGGTAGGCGAGGAGCATCTGGTTGGCCGGGGGCAGCACGGGAATGACCGCCAGGCGCTTCAGGGTGGGGAGATCATAGCCATAGGCATAGGCCGCCGCATCCCCGTTCTCGCTGAAGATGGGCATCTTGATGCTGCTGTTGTCGATGAAGTCAGCCAGTTTCTCTGGCGCCAGGATGCGGGCCCGCTGATAGAACACCTCGAACAGGTTGGCTTGCTTGGCGGTAATGAGCGCCATATCGTGCCTGATGACGAAGTAGGTGTAGTTGCACACCAATCCGAGCCCCATCAGGGCCAGGCAGAGCCAGCCAAACCGGTAGAGCCATTGACGGGGGATGATACGCAACAGTGATCCAGCCATGCAGTGAACTCGTCCATGGTGACAGAGGCCATTCTTGTAACTGATTTTGCCGGGCATCACCAGATGAAGTTGGTGGGTCGTCACCCGGCATGCGCAAGAATGAGCCAACAATATCAAAAAGATAGACGATGAGGCGTCATGCGATGTCAGGCAGGGGAAAGGGGGGGCGACTGAAACAAGAGGGCATGGCGCCCTCTTGTGTGGACTGTGACGGGCGCCTTAGCGAGCCTGGTATTTCGGCGAGCGGGGGCCATGGAGGATGCCGTTGGGCATGTCGGCACTGAGCAGCCTGACGCTGGTGATACCGGCGATTTCATGGCCCTTGTCGGTAAGGGTGTTGGCAATCTGATTGACCACCGCCACCACCAGCATGCCGATGAGGCCGCCCCCCGAATTGCCCTGCTGCTCGGCACTGCTGGCGCTGGCACTGCCTTCCCACAACAGCTTGCCGGTGCGCAGATCCACCAGGCGGGCACTGGCGGTGACCACTGTCTCGCTGGAGATGACCAGATAGCTGGTGCCGTACTCCTTGATGTCGAGGTAGAGGGCGGTATCGGCTCCGTAGATCTCGTGGAGCTTCTTGATGGGCAGCGCCTGGATGTCGGCGGGCTCGGTCACGCCGTTCTGCCGGAACGTCTCGTTGGTGACCGCTACCGGCAGCACGTAATAGCCGGACTCGGCGAGCGGATAGGTGATCTGGGATTGCAGGCTGGGGCCCGCCTTGATGTCCGGCGAGTGATTCACCGGCGGCAGCACCAGAATGGAGGTTGGTCTGCTCTCCTTGAAGTTGCTGTAGTCGTAGCCGGGGCCCTGTGCACAGCCGCCCATGAGGAGGGCGCCCAGCGTGAGGGCAAGGAGGGTGCGCAGGGTCATTGGGTCTCTCCCTTCTTGCTAGACATCAGGAAGTTCATGAAGGGGGCCGATTCGGGGAAGAGGCGCTTCTCGGTTTCGAACTGCTCGCGAGTCTGGGCATCCTTGCCGAGCTGGGCGTACAGCATGCCGAGGTGTGCGTGAAAGCCCGGTGGCACAGCCTGCCCCTTGGCGCTCGCTTCTTGCTGGTTTTTCTCCAGCGCATCGATCTGCGCTTCGACCCCGGTGTCGTCACCCTGCATGTGCTGGTAAACCACTCCCTGATATTGATCCCAGTTGTAGAGCGTCTGCGGCCCCTGGGCGCAGGCGCTCAGCAGCAGGCCGCTGACCAGCAGCAGGGAAGGACGGAACAGCGTCATCTCGTCTCTCCTCATTGGGCCGGGCGCCAGGCACCGGTCTCGATGCCGTTCACCAGATTGTTGACGGCCTCGCGGATGGCGAGATCCAGCACCTTGCCGTTCAGGGTGGAGTCGTAGCTGGCGGTGCCGCCGAAGCCGACGATCTCGCGGTTGGAGAGTTCGTACTCCCCGGCACCCTGGGAAGAGAAGACCACTTCCGAGGTGGTGACGTTGACGATGTTCAGGTTGACCTTGGCATAGGCGATCTGTGACTTGCCGCGACCCAGGATGCCAAACAGCTGATGATCACCGACTTCCTTGCGACCAAACTCGGTGACGTCGCCGGTGACCACGTAGTCGGCGCCCTTGAGTTGCTGAGCCTGTTGCTTGATCCCGGCTTCGGCCTGGATCTCCGCCATGTTGTCGCGATCCAGCACGCTGAAGCGGCCGGTCTGCTGCAGGTGGGTGATCAGCACGGTTTTCGCCTGGTTGCCCAGCCGGTCCACGCCGTCGGAGAAGATGCCACGCATGTAGCTGGAACGGTTGTCGAACTTGCCGACGGCGATGGGGCTGCGTGCGCCCTGATAGTGGCTCTGATAGGAGGCAACCTTGGGTACCTCCAGGGTGCGCGACGACTCGCTCGCACAGGCTGTCAGCAAGCCCGCCATCAGGATGACACTGGATGAAACAACAAACTTCTTCATGTAAGGCCCCGTTATCAAAGGAAAAAACAGCGGCGGACTCTAACATGGTTCGTTGCGAAGAAAGTACCCCGTATGGGGGGCATACCCGCTCAATCCCTGTGCGTTTGACAGGGGGGGGCGGAGGGCTGGGTCTGTTGCAGGGGCTGGAACACCTCCTCCAGGGCTGCCACCAGGGCGCGCATTCGGCCCGTCTTCTGCACATCCGGGTGCAGCACCATCCAGATGTCGATGGGATCGTGCTGGTCAGGCAGCAGGCGCACCAGGGCGGGGTCTTCCTCGGCGAGGAAGGTGGAGAGCAGGGCGATTCCGAGCCCCTGCCGGGCGGCGGCCATCAGCACCAGCTGGGCATTGCTCTGCAGGACCACGTTGGGTTCGTGGAGCGGTTCGCCGCACAGACTCAGCCAGTGACGGGCCACCAGCTCTTTGGGAAAGAGCAGCAGGTCGTGCTCTTGCAGTGCCTGACCCGAGCGGGGCGTGCCCCGTCTGGCCAGGTAGTCGGGAGAGGCGTAGAGCCCCATCTTGATGGTGGCGAGCCGTTTGACCACGAGATCTCCCTGCTCGGGGCGCACGCTGCGAATGGCGAGATCCGCCTCCTGATTGGGGATGTCGCTCACGCTGACGGCGGTCAGCAACTTGAGGCGGATGCCGGGGTGGCGCTGGCGCAGCAGGGTGAACGCGGGCAGCACGAAGCCCTGTGCCAGGGTATCCGTGGTGGCGATGCAAAGCTCCCCTTCCAGCTCCCCCAGGCTCGCGGTGCGCATCATGGTCAGGGCCGCCTGCGCCATGGCCTCGGCCTGGGGCAGCAGCGCTTCCCCCAGGGGGCTGGGGCGATAGTGTCTTGGGGTGCGGATAAACAGCTTGGCCCCCAGCTGCTGCTCGAGCAGGGTGATCCGCCGCCCGACGGTGGCCTGATCCACCCCGAGCTCGAGTCCGGCCTGCCGCAGACTGCCCCGCCGTGCCAGGGCCAGGAAGAAGCGGGCATCGTCCCAGTTGATCATGCTTGCTCCTCACTCAAGCAGAACGCCCGATTGGCGCCGCAATATTAGATGCCAGCGGGGATGGCAGCACAAGGGGATAGACCGGGTTCGGTGCCCCGGCCAAGGGCGCGCGCCACCCCGACGTGATGCAGGATTGAGTCGGCGTGATGCAGAACTGCCGCAGTCCGGGGTGGGCGGGATCGCTATGATGTCGCTCCCGATTGCGGTTTCATTCGTCTGCCACTGGAGTGTCCATGTCTGTCTCAAGCGTTCCGGCTTGCGAGCCAGGTCAGGTTGTCCATCCTCGTCTGCGCTGGTTTCTCTCCCTCGCCCTGATGTCGGCCCTGCTCAACAGCAGCGTGCCTACCCCGCTCTATCCCCATTACCAGGCGGCGCTGGCGCTGAGCGATCTCGGCCTCAGCCTCATCTATGGCGGCTATGCGGGGGGCGTGCTCATCGCCTTGTTCGGGGTGGGCCACCTGGCGGGACGCGTGGCGGATCTGCGCACCCTGATCCTGCCTGCCCTGGTGGCGGTCGGGGGCGGGGCACTGCTCTTCTCCCTGGCCGACAGCTTCTGGGCCCTTTTGCTGGCGCGGCTGCTGGCCGGGATTGGCACGGGCAGCCTGACCGGCGCCGCCAATGTGGCGCTGCTGCGTTTTGGCCCCAGGGATGGGGGCAAGCGGGCGGCGCTGAGCGCCACATTATCGTTCACCGCCGGGCTGGCCCTTGGCCCCGTGTTCAGCGGGCTGGCGCTGCAGCAGGATCTCTACCCGACCACGCTGCCGTTTTTGCTGATCCTGGGGATGGCGGCCTGCGCCATCGGGGGGCTGGTGTTGAGCTGGCCCAAAGGGGTCAGGGCGACGGAGGCCGCCCCGAGCGGGCAGAGTGGCGGCTCCCTGGGAGAGGGGCTCAGGGCCACGGGGGCCGGGTTCTTCCTTTGCGCCCTGGCGCTCTTCACCGCCTGGGCGGTGGCGGCCAGCTTGCTGGCCATGGGTCCCAAGGTGGTGAGCGAGATGCTGGGCATGACGGATTTGGGGCTGTTCGGCTATCTTGTCGCGGCCTATCTGGTCTTCTCCGGGCTTTGCCAGCTCTGGGCCCGTCGCCTCGATGCCCGCCATACCCTGCAAAGCGGCGTGCTGGCCCTGGCGCTGTGCGTACTGCTCTTTGCCGGGGCCGTTCACGGCCTGCCCAGCTGGCTGGCGGGACTCGGGCTGCTGGTGGCGGGCTATGCCCAGGGGGCCGTGTTCGTGGGCAGTGCGACCCTGATCAATCGCATCGCGCCCCCGGCCAGCCACGCGCGGCTGCTCTCCCTCTTCTATGTGATCGCCTATGTGGCGAACTGGGTACCCGTGTTGCTGGGCTGGGTGAGCGACGGGGCCGGTCTTGGCGTCGCGCTGGATCTGCTCTTCGTCGGCAGCACCCTGACAAGCCTGGGGCTGGCCTGGGCGGTGTCTCGGCGGCGCTTCGAACCCGCTGTGTGACAAGGCATCACCCATCGACCAGGGCGACGCTCCCGGCATCCAGATGGTGCATCCACTCCCGCAGGATCAGCAGGGCGGCGGCGATGCGCTTCTCCCTCGGCAACTGGGCCGATGCCAGGGGATCCCCCTCCACCATGGCGGCAAGCTGGCCGAACAACCGCTCTATGTTCTCCCGGCTCTGCACCCGGTTGCCGAGCACCTCGGCCAGGGGCTCCGGGCTTTGCAGGTGCAGCACGGGGTGGGGCGGGATCCGTGCCGCGAGGGGCATCAGCACATCCTCCACCACCATGATGGCCTGCTCAAGCTCCAGGGGCGTCGGCGGATCCCGGCGAAAGGGTCCCGGGGTCAGAGCATCGAGCCCCAGTGTCAATGCAAATGTCTGGCTGGTGCCATCGGCCGCGGTGAGCGCGACCTGGCTTCGGGTATTGCCCAGGCTCAGCAAAATGGTGTCGTGATGCTCTCTGGTCATCTGGTGTGCTCCCGGCGTTGGATGCCCCATGGATACACCCGCACGGGGCGGATTGGCGAGTCATTTCGCCCCCCATTCGGGCATCAGGGGTTGCAAAGATTCCCATGAGTGGCAATCTGGACGTCCAAACGTCTTTAAAGGAGCCCTGACATGGATATTCGTATCGTCCCCCGCGCCCTCGTGCTCGCCCTCTCTCTGGTGGGGGCGAGTGCCCTTGCCAACGAGGCTCTGGTGTTCCAGACCGACTTCGGTCTCAAGGATGGCGCCGTCTCGGCCATGAAGGGGGTCGCCTTCGGGGTGGACCGCACCCTGCCGCTCCATGATCTGACCCACGAGATCCCGGCCTACAACATCTGGGAAGCCTCCTACCGCCTCTATCAGACCCTGCAATACTGGCCCGCGGGCACCGTCTTCGTCAGCGTGGTGGACCCCGGTGTCGGCACCGAACGCAAGTCGGTGGTACTCAAGACCAGGAGCGGCCACTACATCGTCAGCCCTGACAACGGCACCCTGACCCTGGTGGCGGAGCACTTCGGCATCGAGGCGGTGCGCCAGATAGACGAGAAGACCAACCGCCTCAAGGGCTCCGAGAAGTCCTACACCTTCCACGGCCGCGACGTCTACGCCTACACCGGCGCGCGCCTCGCCTCCGGTGCCATCAGCTTCGAGCAGGTGGGGCCCCTGCTGCCCGCCGAGGTGGTGACCATCCCCTATCAGCCCGCGGTGGCCGAGCAAGACGGTACCCTGAAGGGCACCATTCCGATCCTGGACGTGCAGTACGGCAACGTCTGGACCAATATCGACGACAGCCTGCTGACCAAGGCGGGTATCCACAAGGGGGACAACGCCTGCATCAGGATCAGCGAAGGGGATGCGCTGAAATACGAGGGCAAGGCCCCCTACGTCAGCAGCTTTGGCGATGTGCCGGAGGGCCAGCCCCTGGTCTACCTCAACAGCCTGTTGCAGGTGTCGGTGGCGCTGAACATGGACAGCTTCGCCGCCAAACATCAGGTGCAATCCGGCGCCAACTGGCATATCAGCCTGAAGAAGTGCGGCTAGACGCTGCCAGCGGGTGCTATCCGGTACAAACGGGCATAGCAGTCTGAAGAAGTGCAACTAGACGCTGCCAGCGGGTGCTATCCGGTACAAACGGGCATATCAGTCTGAAGAAGTGCAACTAGACGCTGCCAGTGGGTGCTATCCGGTACAAACGGGCATAGCAGTCTGAAGAAGTGCGGATAGGGTTCAACCCTTCTGTCGGCGACATGTCTTTCGGGGCGGTGGGACTGGTGTCCACCGCCCCTTCTCTTTGGCGATGGCGTCTTGCCGGGCCAGCCGGTTATCTCATCATTTGTCATCCTTGCTTAATAAAGCGCTGCCATGCTGTGGCCGGACGCCGTGATGACGCAATGATTGTGCCGAGATAACAAGGAAAAGCCGATGAGCCGTTTTGACGAGAAAGACAGTGCCAACCACCCCCGCGAGCAGGAGCCGGCGTTCAACCGCCTCATCGAGGCGGGCCTGAGCCGCCGTGGCTTCCTCAAAGGGGTGGGCGCCGCCAGCATGGTGGCTTTCTTTGCCGCGAGCCCCGTGGCCCAGGCCGTGGCCGCCGCCACCCGGCCGCTGCTTGGCTTCCAGGCCGTTCCCGCCTCGGTGGCCGACACCATAGTGGTGCCGCCCGGCTACAAGGCCGAGGTGCTGATCGCCTGGGGAGATGCCCTCTTCCCCGATGCCCCCGCCTTTGCCCAGGGCAATGATGCCAAGGCCCAGGCCCGCCAGTTTGGCGACAACAACGACGGCATGAGCTTCTTCTCCCTGGGCCCGGATCGCGCCCTGCTCGCCGTCAACAACGAATACACCAACTACGAATACCTGTTTGCGGATGGCGGCAAGGCCCTCAGTGCCGGCGCCGTCGCCAAGGCCCAGGCGGCCCACGGGGTCTCCCTGCTGGAGCTGGTACGCAAAGATGGCAAGTGGCAGGCCAACCCCAAGGGGGCCCTCAACCGCCGCATCACCGCCACGACCCCCATGACATTGAGCGGCCCGGCGGCGGGCCATGCTCTGCTCAAGACCCAGGCCGATCCCGAGGGGCGCACCGCCCTTGGCACCTTCAACAACTGCGCCAATGGCCAGACCCCTTGGGGCACCTACCTCACCTGCGAGGAGAACGTCAACGGCTACTTCGGCAGTGCGGGCAAGCCGGTGCTGGACCAGCGCGCCGCCCGCTACGGCCTGGCCGCCGAGGATGCAGGCTTTGGCTGGCACAAATTTGACGAGCGGTTCGATCTCGCGAAGCATCCCCAGGAGCCGCACCGCTTCGGCTGGGTGGTGGAAATCGATCCCCGCGATCCCGCCTCCACCCCGAAGAAGCGTACCGCCCTTGGCCGCTTCAAGCATGAGAATGCGGCCTTCACCGTCAACCAGGATGGCCGCGCCGTGGTCTACCTCGGCGACGACGAGCGGGGGGAGCACATCTACCGCTTCGTCTCGAAGAACAAGGTGGCGCCGGGCAACGATCCTGCGAACCGGGATCTGCTGGACGAGGGCACCCTCTATGTGGCTCGCTTCGAGGCCAGGGAGGGGGAGCTCAAGGGCACCGGCCAGTGGCTGCCCCTGGTGCACGGCCAGCACGGCCTGACCCGGGAGAACGGCTTCGCCGATCAGGGGGAGGTGCTCATCTTCGCCCGGGAGGCGGCGACCCGGCTGGGCGCCACCACCATGGACAGGCCCGAGTGGGTGGCCGTGCATCCCCACAGAGCCGAGGTCTACTGCACCCTGACCAACAACAAGAACCGCGGCCTCAAGGAGAACCAACCTCTCGATGGCGCCAATCCCAGGGCCGAGAACCCCTATGGCCAGATCATCCGCTGGCGCCCGATGGGGGACGATCACGGGAGCGATCGCTTCGAGTGGGATCTCTTCCTGCTGGCGGGCAACCCCGGCGTGCACAAGGAGGGGCTGATGGCGGGCAGTGCCAACATCCACCCGGACAACATGTTCAACAGCCCGGACGGCATCGGCTTCGACGAGGCGGGGCGGCTCTGGATCCAGACCGACGGCGACTACTCCAACGAGAAGCAGTTTGCCGGCATGGGCAACAACCAGATGCTGTGCGCCGATCCCGCGAGCGGCGAGGTGCGCCGCTTCCTGACCGGCCCCGTGGCCTGCGAAATAACGGGCCTCACCTTCACGCCTGACTGGCGCACCATGTTCGTCGGGGTGCAGCACCCGGGTGAGGAGGGGGCGCCCTCCCATTTCCCGGACGGCGGCACCGCCATTCCCCGCTCCGCTGTGTTGCGGATCACCCGGGACGATGGCGGCATCATCGGCGCCTGATGGCCCGGGGTAACCGACTGGCCCGTGATGACAAAAGCCGCCTTCGGGCGGCTTATTTTGTGGGTATGGCGGGCGGGAAACAAAAAAAGACCGGGTACGGGACCCGGTCAAAGAACCCGCGCATTCAGGGAAGAAGTGCGGGCGTTCAGGCTTGGTGGCGGGGCCGGGCATCGGCCCCTGATCCGGTGTCGGGGTGAGTGGCGTCACCCCGGCGTCAATGCGGGCTATTCGCGCTCCAGTGCGTGGATGGGATCCAGCCTGGCGGCCCGGCGGGCCGGGGCGAAGCCGAATATTACCCCGATCAGGCTGGCGCAAAGGCAGGCCACCCCCATGGCGGCAAGGGAGTAGCTCATCCGGACGCCGCTGCTGAAGTGGTCGAACAGTTGGCCCAGCAGCAGGGAGAGGGCGATGCCGAGCACGCCCCCCAGCAGGCAGATCAGCACGGCTTCAATGAGGAACTGCTGCTGGATATCCCGGGTCCGGGCGCCGACCGCCATCCGCACCCCTATCTCCCGGGTGCGCTCGGTGACCGAGACCAGCATGATGTTCATCACCCCTATGCCCCCGACGATCAGGGAAATGAGGGCGATGAGGGCGATCAGCGTGGTCAGGGTGGCGCTGGTCTGGCTGATGGTCTGGCGGATGCTGTCGGTGTTGAGCAGGAAGAAGTCCTGGCTGCCGTGGCGCAGGGTGAGCAGGCGGCTGATGCCGTCCTGGGCGGCGTCCAGGCTCACCTCGTCCCGTACCCGCACGCTGATGCTGCGCAGATGGCTCTGCCCCAGCAGGCGGCTCATGGCGGTGGTATGAGGGATCCAGACGTTGAGGGTCTCGTCGCTGCCAAAGCCGCTCTGGTTCTTGATGGCGACCCCGATCACCCGGCAGGGCAGATCCCCCAGCAGGATCACCTGGCCCAGGGGGGACTGGGTCGGGGCGAACAGCTTGTCCCGGGTGTGCTCGTCGATCACCACCTCCTGGGCCAGGCTCTCCTCGCTCTGGCGATCAAAGCCCATGCCCTGGGCCAGGCGATAGCCCCTGACCTGGAAGAACTGGGCGCCGACGCCGTTGATGGTGCCGGAGACGGCGGTGCTGCCAAGGCGCAGGGTGGCGCTGGTGCTGAGGCTGGGGGTGACGCTGTGCACGTAGTCCAGCCGGGCGATGGCCTCGGCGTCCCCGATCCGCAACGTCTGTATGGTAGCGGAGCGCATGTCCCCGAAGCCGCGGCCGGGGAACACTTCCAGGGTGCTGGTGCCCATGGCGTTGATGTTCCCCAGCACCCGCTCCCGGGAGCCCTGCCCGAGGGCCACCACGGTCACCACCGAGGCGATACCTATGATGATGCCGAGCATGGTGAGAAAGGTGCGCAGACGCTGGGCAACCATGGCCTTGAGGGCCATCTGCAGGGCATTCCCGAGCCCCGCCATCCGCGGGGTCTTCCCCCTGGCGGACGTCTTGGTGGCGGCCTGGGTCGCCTGGGGAAGGGCCTGTGGCTCGCGCGTGCGGCGATCGGCGATCACCCGGCCATCTTTCAGTTCGATGATCCGCTCGGCGTGGCGGGCGATGTCCATGTCGTGGGTGACGATCACCAGGGTGTGGCCCTGGCGATGCAGAGCTTGAAGGCTCGCCATCACCTCGGCGCCGCTCTGGCTGTCGAGGGCCCCGGTCGGCTCGTCGGCCAGGATCACCTCGCCGCCGTTGATGAGGGCCCGGGCGATGCTGACCCGCTGCTGCTGGCCGCCGGAGAGCTGGCTTGGCTTGTGTTCGAGCCGGCTGGCGAGGCCGAAGCGGGTCAGCAGGGCCTCGGCCCGCTGGCGTCGCTCGGCCGGATCCAGACCGGCGTAGAGGGCGGGCACTTCCACATTGGTGCGGGCATCGAGATCCGCCAGCAGGTGATAACGCTGGAAAATGAAGCCGAAGTGCTCCCGGCGCAGGGCGGCGAGCTCGTCCCGGCTGAGGGTGGCAGTGTCGCGCCCGGCCACCAGATAGGCCCCCTCGCTTGGCTGATCCAGGCAGCCCAGCAGGTTCATCAGGGTGGATTTGCCGGAGCCCGAAGCGCCGACGATGGCCACCATCTCTCCACGGGCGATCGCCAGATCGATGCCATCGAGCACGGTGACGGTGCGCTCACCCTCTTTGAAGTGGCGGCGGATGCCCCGCAGTTGCAACAAGGCGCCCATGGTCACATCCCCATGGGGGGCGGCATGCCCCCGGCGGCGTTGCTCTGGCCTGCACTCACTTCGCTGACGATGACCCGCTCACCGGCGCTCAGGCCCGACAGGATCTGGGCATCCACCTTGTTGTTCAGGCCGACCCTGACCTGGCGCAGGCTGATCCGGCCTCCGTCGTCGATCACCCTGACCTGATCCCCCTGCAGGGCGATGGCCGGGATCACCAGCGCATCTTTGAGCCGGGCGACCACCAGATAGACCTGGGCCGTCATGCTGATCCTGAGCTGACCATCCTGGTTGGGCACCTCGAACAGGCCGTGATAATAGATGGCGCTGCTGTCGCTGCTGCTGGTGGTGGTGTCGTCGTCATTGATGGTGTCGGGGGCGGGCTCGATGGCCCGCAGGGATCCCTCGAAGCGGCGCTGGCTGTTGCCAAGAATGGTGAAATAGACCGGCATGCCGACCCGGACGTTGATGACGTCGGCCTCGGAGATCCTGGCCTCCACCGTCATGGTGTCGAGCTGGGCAATCTTGAGCAGGGTAGGGGTGCTCTGGCTGGCGTTGAGGGTCTGCCCCTCCTCCACCGGCATGGCCACCACGGTACCGGAGAGGGGGGCCAGGATCCGGGTATACCCCAGGTTGACCCGGGCGGTGTCCACCGCGATCTCGGCCTGCACCCGCTGGGCGTTGAGGGCCCGGATATCGGCCAGGGTCTCGTCCAGGGTCGCCTTGGCGCTGTCATGGTCGGCCGTGCTGCCAAGGCCTCTTGCGACGATCTGCCGCTGGCGCTGGTATGCCAGGCGAGCATTGCGAAGGGTGGCCTCTTTGGAATCCAGCTGGGCCTGGAGGTTGTCGCGCTGGGCCAGGGCATCCTTGAGGGCGTTCTGCTGGGGCAGATCGTCGATCTCGACCAGCAGCTCCCCCTGTTTGACCTCCTGCCCCAGAGTCACGTGCAGTTTCTTGATCTGGCCCGACACCTGGGCGCCCACGCTCACCTGCTTGCGCGCCTTCAGGGTGCCGTCCGCCATGATGAGCTGCTCCAGATCCCGGGTCTCGGCACTGGCGGTGATGTAGTCGCTGGCGGGTGCCTTGGCTTGGGGGCGCCAGGCCAGCAACAGGGCGAGGGCGCACAGGGGCAGCAGCCAGAAGAGACGAGGGGAGAACGTGGGCATGACAACCTGTATCCTGAATGACGATCACGGCGGCACTCTACCCCAGAGCCGGGTTAAGGCTCTTTGCGCCAAGCGTAAGGGTTTCGTAAAAATGGCTGCCAAGTGCGTGGCAAGCGGCGAAAATGGCCGCCGACAAGGGAGACCGCATATGAAGATCCTGCTGGTGGATGACGATGCCGAACTGGGCGCCATGTTGAGTGAATACCTGGGGGGAGAGGGGTTTGATACCACCCAGGTGCTGACCGGAGGGGAAGGTGTTCACCATGCCCTCTCCGGCCGTTACAGCGCCCTGCTGCTGGATGTGATGCTGCCCGACTTGAGCGGCACCGAGGTGCTGCGCCAGGTGCGCCAGCGCAGCCGCCTGCCGATCATCATGCTGACCGCCAAGGGGGACAACGTGGATCGAGTGGTGGGACTGGAGATGGGGGCCGATGACTATGTGCCCAAACCCTGCTACCCCAGGGAGCTGGTGGCCCGGCTGCGGGCCGTTCTGCGGCGGGTCAACGAGGGGGGGAGCGCAACCCCCTCGCCGGATGCCCTCATCCTCGGGGATCTGACGGTCACCCCGGCCAACCGGGTCTGTCTCTGGCAGGGGGAGCCGCTGGAGCTGACCGCCACCGAGTTCAACATGCTGGTGTTGCTGGTGCGAGCACCGGAGCAGGTGGTCACCAAGGACACCCTCTCCCTGCAAGGGGTAGGGCGCCCGAGGGAGGCCTATGATCGCAGCGTCGATGTGCACATCTGCAACCTGAGGCAGAAACTGCAACAGATGGCGGGGGAGGCCGTCACCATAGAGACGGTGCGCAGCATAGGGTACAAGATACGGTGATCCTCAAGGGACGTTTGTTCTGGAAGATTCTGCTGGGGTTCTGGCTGGCCATCGTGCTGGTCAGCCAACTGCTCTGGCTCGGTTTTCGTGCCGAGCGTGACCCCCCGGAAGAGCACCTGGCCCAGCAGTTGGCGAACCAGCATCTGGAGATGGCGGCAGCCGTGCTGGCAAAGGGGGGAGTCGAGGCTGCGACGGCATTGAGCCAGGCCATGTCGCCGCCGTTGCTGCAGATAACACTCCTCGATGTCTCCGATGCGCCTCCCCGGCCAGCGCCCCGGGCATCCAGGTTGACAGCCTCCGGGGAACCTGGCCCGGGCATCGTGCTGACACGCACCGTGATTGCCAGCGACGGGCAGACCTATCTGCTGCAGACCAGAGTGGACCCGCGCGTCCTCCCCGGCGGGCCGGCTCCCGGCCCCCTCTCCTGGCTCAACATTCCCCCGCCCATGCTCTGGATTGGCGGCCTGGGGGGACTCTTGTTCAGCATTCTGTTCGCCTGGCACCTGACCCGGCCCATGAACGCCCTGCGGCGCAGCTTCGATCGGGTAGCCAGGGGGGATTTGGGGGTCAGACTCTGGCCCGCTCTGCGCTGGCGCCGGGACGAGCTGACGGAGGTGGCGAAGGAGTTCGATCTCATGGTGGAGCGGTTGCAGCAACTGGTCGAGGGGCGCGAGCAACTGCTTCACGACGTCTCCCACGAGCTGCGATCCCCCCTGGCCCGCATCCAGATGGCCATCGGCCTGGCGGAGCAGCGCCCGGAGAAGGCGAGCGACGCCCTGGCGCGGATCCGGCTCGAGACGGAGCGGATGGACAGGATGATAGGGGAGCTGCTGACCCTCTCCCGTGCCGAGCAGGGCCACGGGCTTGAGCAGAGCCACTATGACCTGCTGGCGCTGGTGGAGACCGTCGTCCAGGATGCCAGGTTCGAAGCCCAGCAATCCGGGGTCGAGATAGGGCTCGAGGCGGCGCTGGAGGAGGGTTGTCTCCTGCTGGGGCATGCCGAGCTGGTGCGCCGCGCCGTGGAGAACGTGGTGCGCAACGCCCTGCGTTTCTCGCAGTCGGGCCAGATGGTGAATGTTCGCTTGCTGCGCCTGGGCCAGGGGGTGCAGCTCTCCATCGCCGATCGGGGGCCCGGGGTGGAGGAGGGGAAGCTGGCGGGGATCTTCGACCCCTTCGTGCGCATCGGCTCACCCCGCATGGGCAAGGGCTACGGGCTCGGGCTCGCCATCGCCCGCAAGGCGGTGATTCTACAGGGCGGTACCATCCAGGCGCGCAATCGCGCACAGGGGGGGCTGAGAGTGACCATGACGCTACCCCTGCATGACCCGTCTTGAGGTACGCGGCTCAGACCCGAGTGGGGTAAACACCCCGGTAATGAAAGAGGGGGCCAAGGCCCCCTGCTCGTATCTGTTCCTCCGTGCGATTCAGCGCAGCGCCGCTGGCGGCGGCACCTCGGTGTAGCGCCCGTCTATTTCTCGCAGGTAGTAGTGACCCTCCCTGACGTAATAGCGGCGGCCATCCAGATCAAGAGGGATGAGCCCTGTCTCTGCCCCCACCAGGACCTGAGGAGGTGGGGAGACCACCACATAGTGGTTCTCCTGCCGGCGGTAGAAGATGCCGTCGAGCACATAGTAGGTGAGCCCGGCCAGCAGCAGGGTTTCCACCCCTCCCGGCAGCCTGTCTACGCGGTGGCCGAAGCCGGGGCCAGCCCCATGGCCGTACTGTGGGGCAGGGCTCTCCCATCCGCTCGGTCTGCCCATGTTCCCCGGACCCGCCATGGCGGGCAGGGCGATGGCCATGGCAAGCAGCCAGAGTGAAGGGCGGTGCAGACTCATCTCACTGCCCTTTGAGCGGCGCACCGGCGGGTTGGGGTTTGAGTGGCTGGGGCGGCAGTTCGTGCACGCTGACCGTGACCTCGTAGCGGGTATCCGGCTTGGCGGCATCAATGTTTTTGGACAGCGCCTGGACCAGGGCCTGGGGATCCGCACCCTGCTTGCTGGCGTGATAGAGCACGGAGGGGGGCGGTGTCATGGGGCCTCCCTGGCGGGCGCCCATCGGGGGCGGCATCTCGCCGGCATGAAGGAGCGTGGTGCCCAGCAGCAGGGCAAGGGCGACAGGATAGCGTGACATGATGATGACTCCATTGATGGGAACGCCCCCATCAAACGCGACGCGTGCGCCCGGCTCAACCACCTTTACACCCTCTTTTCGCCCTCTTTACAGTTGTGACAACGGGCGCCGTGGCGCCCGTTGTGTGTCGTGAACCGCTCGCCGGATCAAAACTCGTTGGAGAGCGCCTTGTAACCCCTGACCAGGTCGATGTTGGTGTGAGCCACATCCTCGGAGAACTCGGTGGCGTCCACGGTGACGCGCGGGATCTGCGCCAGATCGCTCTGCTGGTTGATGCGGGTGGTGGAGGGGACATAGAAGCCGGGGGGAATATCGCAGCCATCGACCACGGAGTTGTGGCGAACCACTGACCCTTCGCCGATGTGGCAGTTGAACAGCACGCTGTTGAAGCCGATGAAGACCCGGTTACCCACTTCGCAGGGCCCGTGGACGATGCTGCGGTGGGCGATGGAGCTGAACTCGCCGATGGTGACGGCAGCGCCGGATTTGGAGTGGATGACGACGCCATCCTGAATGTTGGAGTTGGCGCCGATGACGATGGGTTCCATGTCACCGCTCTCGTCCACTTCGTCTGCGCGGATCACGGCATAGGGGCCGACAAACACGTTCTCCTTGATGATCACCTTGCCACAGATGATGGCGGTCTTGTCGATATAGGCGGATTCGTCGATAACGGGCAGGTGACCTGAGGGATTCTTGCGGATCATGTTACGTCCTGTTGCTGATGAAATCGGGGAAACGTGGCGCGTCATGAAGGCCCGCCGGAGAGCCAGCTTACGCCTCTGATCCGGCAGGGGAAACCTTTTACTGGTCTGACCCACAGTGAGTAAGGCCATTTTGAGCGATTGTTCTTTGACTCCCTGTTATGGGAGCATGAGGGCGCAAAATGGGGCGCCACCGGGTGCAAAGAGATGAGGGGGAACGAGAGATGAAGCAGGTCATGGTATGGCTGGTGGGGTCGCTGTTGTGGATCTCCGCCGCCCAGGGCAAAGGCTATGCGGGGGAGTTTGACTATTACGCCATGGCACTCTCCTGGTCGCCCGAGCACTGCGCCATCAAGCCAGGGGATCGGGAGCAGTGCGCCCGCAAGCTGGGGTTCGTGCTGCATGGGCTCTGGCCCCAGTATCAGCGCGGCTACCCCGCCAGCTGCACCCGCGAGCGGCTGGATGCGGATATGGAGCAGCAGTTTGCCGGGCTCTACCCCAGCCGCTTCCTCTATCGCCATGAATGGGAGAAGCACGGCACCTGCTCCGGCCTGAGCCAGCAGGCCTTCCATAAGCTGGCCAGCGATCTGCGCCAGAAGGTGAAGATCCCGGCCTCCTATCAATCGCCGGAAGAGCCGCTGCGCAAAAGCAGCTTCCAGCTCAAGGCTGATCTGGCGAGCGCCAGCGAGTGGCTGGCCCCCGATAACATCACGGTGGCCTGCGCTGATGGGGGCCGTTTCCTGCGGGAGATCTACATCTGCATCAACAAGCAGGGGACGGATGCCGTTCCCTGCTCCGACGAGATGCAGAAGCGGGAGCGCCGCTCCTGTGGCCAGCCGGACTTCCTGCTGCGCAGCGTGCGTTGACACTTCACGTTCGGGCCCTTCGCGGGCCCGATGTGCCATGAACCTCAAGGGGCCTGATGGATGAAAGCGAAGACAGGATGTCTGGCCGGAAACTGGACAGGCGACATCGCCAGACGACGTGTCAGCACGTCAGGTGCGCTCTGCCGACTCAACCCGCCTCTGGCGCACAATCAGACTCACCATCAGAAACAGGAAACCGTCATATGACGCCCTTTGCCGAACTGGGGATGCGCTATCCCGTCATTCAGGCCCCCATGGCGGGCGTGCAGGACTGCGCCCTGGCGATGGCGGCGACCAGTGCGGGGGCACTGGGCTCCCTGCCTGCCGCCATGCTGAGTGGTGCCGATCTGCGCCAGGAGCTGAGCCGCCTCGCCGCCAGCGGGCCGGGCCCATACAACATCAACTTCTTTTGCCATCGGCAGCACGAGCCGGAACCGACAGCGGAGCAGCGCTGGCGCCAGGTGCTGTCACCCTATTACACCGAGTTTGGGGTGGATGCCGCTGCACCGTCGCGTGCTCCCGCTCGGGCCCCCTTCAATGATGAGCATGCGGCTCTGCTTGCAGAGTTCAGGCCTGCCGTGGTCAGTTTCCACTTCGGCTTGCCCGAGCCCGAGTTGCTTGCCCAGGTAAAAGCCACAGGCGCAAAAGTGTTTGCCAGCGCCACCACGGTGGCAGAAGCGCAGTGGTTTGCTGACCACGGAGCCGATGCCGTCATCGCCCAGGGGCTGGAGGCGGGTGGCCATCGCGGCCATTTCCTGAGTGAGGATCTCAGCTTGCAGCAGGGCACCTTTACCCTTCTGCCACAGGTAGTGGCGGCAGTAGCGATCCCGGTCATCGCTGCAGGAGGCATAGTCGATGGAAAGGGCATCAGAGCCGCCCTTGCTCTGGGAGCGAGCGCCGTGCAGGTGGGAACGGCGTTCCTCTGTTGCCACGAGGCGACGACCTCGCCCCTGCACCGTGCGGCGCTGCAGGGGAGGCATGGCCAACACACCGCACTGACCAATCTGTTCAGCGGCCGTCCGGCGCGGGGGATAGTCAACCGCTTGATGCGGGAACTCGGCCCCCTTTCGGTGCTGCCGCCAGACTTCCCGTATGCCAGCGGCGCATTGGCTCCGTTGCGTGCCGCAGCCGAAAAGGCGGGTGACCGCGGTTTCTCGCCACTCTGGGCCGGGCAGAATATATCGGGTTGCCGCTCCATGGCGGCAGCCGAGCTGATCGCTGCCTGGGTTGCTGAGGCAGGACTGGTCTGAGCGTCACTTTGCGATTCTCTTCCTTTATATACGGATTGATATGGTCAGCAACCCTTCGAACAGGAGACGGTCAGAGAGGAACGGGAGGTAATAGGGGGCAGAATGAGCCCTTCCCGGGCTTGTCCTGTGGGTAAGTCTGTATAAAAACTGTGTTTTGATATGAATAACTAAGAATTGGCATTTTTTTGCAATTTTATTGCGATGAGAGCTTGCCAATGTGATCTATGTCTCTATAATGCGCCTCCATCGACAGGGCAAGCGGCAACGCAAACAAGCCAGTCGGTGCCTCGAAAAAGCCTTGGAAAATAAGGCTTGACTCGAGAAGGCGGTTGAGTAGAATGCCACTCCCGCAGCAGCCAAAAGCTGCGTCGCTCTTTAACAATTTGAATCAAGCAATCTGTGTGGGCACTCACAGCATCGAG
>NZ_JBLUXC010000052.1:0-27591 GCF_048276795.1 Aeromonas sp. PS2Canimalfood6 | reverse complement strand
AGCAAAACAAATCACGTAATCTAAGCATGGCCAACAAGCGCAGGCTCTGCTGTCTGAATGAACAATATTTGTTCGAATGTATGGGGTTGTTCAAAGTATAAACACTGATGCGTCAGCCCTGTGCAAGGCGTAAGCCTGCGCCTGGCGCGTCCCGCCGATGCCGCCGCCATGACGGTGATGCAGCGGGCGAGCTGGCTGGCGGCCTACGGGGAGGTGCTGGGGGCCGACATGCTGGCCCAGCTGGCGGTGACCGACCACCTGCAGATCTGGCGACACCGGCTCGCCGAGCCCGGCCCCGTTCCCATGCTGGTCTGTCAGGACGACGTGGTCATAGGCCTGCTCTACTGGCAGCCCTCTTTGGAGGAAGGCTTGATGACGGCGCGGATCCGGGCGCTCTACCTTCATCCCGATCACTGGCGTCAGGGTCATGGCAAACGGCTGTGGCAGGCGGTGGCGGTGCAGATGCGCCGGGCCGGTTGCGAGTGTGTCAGGCTCTGGCTGCTGGATGGCAATCACATCGGCGAGGGATTCTACCTGCGCCGCGGCTTCATGTTCGACGGTCAGGAGCGCACCCTGATGAGCCTCGGACACCCTTGCCAACAACGACAAATGTTCCGTTTGCTTTGAGCTGGCTCCCGTTTTTCGCCCCTGGTCACTTTATTTTTTTTGCGAATTAATACAATGTGCCCCATCTGGACAGACCGAGGTGGCCGGGTCCACCGCAAGGGAGTGTGGCATGTACTACGGATTTGATATTGGCGGCACCAAGATTGCCTTCGCGGTGTATGACGACGCCCTGACCCTCTGCCATGAAGAGCGGGTGAGCACGCCGGGCAACGACTACCCGGCGCTGCAGCAGCTTGTGCGCGAGCGGGTCGAGGCGGCGGATGCGCGCTTCGGGGTGAAAGGGGCCGTCGGCATCGGGTTTCCGGGGATCCTCAATCGCCTCGACGGGAGCATAGTGGCGGCCAACCTGCCCGCCATCCATGGCCGCCATCTGGGGGCGGATCTGGCCGAACTGCTGGGCCGACCGGTCAAGGTCGACAATGACGCCAACTGTTTCCTCTGGTCGGAAGTGCATCAGGGGGCCGCAGACGGTGCTGGCAGCGCCCTCGGCGTCACCATAGGTACCGGCATCGGCGGCGCCGTCTACCTGGCGGGCAAGCTCATCCAGGGGCGCAACTGGCTGGCGGGGGAGATAGGTCACTACCCGCTGCCCGCCACCATCCTGATGAAATACCCGGATTTGCCCCGTCCCCGCTGTGGCTGCGGGCGCCTGGTCTGTTTCGAAACCTATGCGTCGGGCACGGGCCTGGAGCGGCTATACCACCATGTTCATGGAGAACGGGTGAGCGGCCACCAGATCGTCGCCCGTGCCGATGCCCGTGAGGCGGCGGCCCTCTCGACCATCGACTGCTGGCTCGAGATCATCGCCGCCGGCCTCGCCACCGCCATCTCGGTGATTGATCCCGATGTGGTGGTGCTGGGGGGCGGCCTGAGCGCCCTGCCAGCCCTCTATGAGGAGTTGCCCAAACGTCTGCCCGGCCACCTGCTGCCCGGTGTCGCCCTGCCGGCGATCCGCGAGGCCCGCTTCGGTGGAGCCGGCGGTGTGCGCGGTGCAGCCCTGCTCAATCTGTGAGATCGGACAGAGGGTCTGATCTCCCCGAACAAGGAGTCATCATGACCCGTCTTGAAATCTGTATCGACAACCTCGAATCCCTGTTCACCGCCCAAGCGGCCGGCGCAGATCGCATCGAGCTCTGCTCTGCGCTGGGGCTGGGTGGCCTCACTCCCTCCTATGGCTTTATGCAGCTGGCTGCCCGCCACGCCACTGTGCCGGTGTACGCCATGATCCGTCCACGCGCCGGAGATTTTTGCTTCAACGACGGCGAGTTCGAGATGATGCTCTTGGATATCGCGGCCGCTCGTGCTGCGGGCCTGCAAGGGGTGGTGGTCGGTCTGCTGGATGAAGATGGACGGGTACCCGAAGGCAAGCTCCGGCAACTGGTCGAGGCGGCGGGGCCGCTCGGCGTCACCTTCCACCGGGCCATCGATCTCTCCTCCGACTGGCGGCTGGATCTCGAGACGATCGTCGCGGCAGCTTGCGAGCGCATTCTGAGCTCCGGCCATGCGCCGACCGCGCTGGCGGGGCTCGAAACCCTGCAGGCCATGCACCAGGCGCTGGCGGGTCGCGCCAGCCTGATGCCGGGGGCCGGGGTCAACGCCGACAACGTGCGCACCATCATCGAATTCACCGGCGTCAATGAAGTGCACATGTCCGGCATGGGCTGGCGCGGCGGCATGGTGCCCCATGGTGTGAACATGGGCACTTCGGACGATGGCCGGGTCAACATCACCGACGGCGCCAAGGTCGCAGCGGTGAGGGCACTGCTGGACAGGGCCTGATACAGACCGTGCGGCGCCATGGTGCCTCTATCTGTGACGTCAACATGGGCACCTCGGACGACGGCCGGGTCAACATCACCGACGGCGCCAAGGTCGCGGCGGTGCGGGCTCTGCTGGACAGGGCCTGATACAGACCGTGCGGCGCCATGGTGCCTCTCTCTGTGACGTCAACATGGGCACCTCGGACGATGGCCGGGTCAACATCACCGATGGGGCCAAGGTCGCGGCGGTGAGGGCGTTGCTGGACAGGGCCTGATACAGACTGTGCGGCGGCATGGTGCCCTGTTTTGCTCCCTTCTCCCCTTGCGGGAGAAGGGGCGGGGATGAGGGGGCCGATGTGAGGCGTCTCCCACCGGCGGGCAATTGAGGGGCGTCTTGGCAGCACGGTGCAAAAAAGTCTGTTATCATCCCGTCTCTTTTACCATCAGGACCCGGAGCAACCTCTCAATGTCCCAATACGACTCTATCGAACAGAAGGCCAGCTACGGCATCGGCCGCAACATGGGCGACCAACTGGCTCAGCAAGCCTTCGCCGGTCTGGATATCCCGGCCCTGCAACAAGGTCTGGCTGATGCCCTGAACGGTCTGGTGTTCGCGGTCAGCCGTGACGATATCAACGATGCCTTCCAGGTCATCACCGCCCGTATGCAGGAAGAGCAGGAAGCTGCCGCCAAGGCCGCTGCCGCCGAAGGCGAAGCCTTCCTGGCCGACAACGCCAAGCGCGCCGAAGTGAAGACCACCGACTCTGGTCTGCAATATGAAGTCATGGTCGAAGGCAATGGTGCCGTGCCGGTTGCCGGTCAGTCCGTGCGCGTGCACTACCACGGTACCTTCACCCACGGTGGTGTGTTCGACAGCTCCGTTGCGCGCGGCCAACCGGCCGAGTTCCCAGTGACCGGCGTGATCGCCGGTTGGGTGGAAGCGCTGCAGATGATGCCGGTTGGCTCCAAGTGGAAGCTCTACATTCCGCAGGATCTGGCCTACGGTGCCCGTGGCGCCGGCTCCATCCCGCCGTACTCCGCTCTGGTATTCGAAGTGGAGCTGCTGGACATCCTGTGATCCGGCTGGCGTGATGCAAACGGCGACCCTGAGGTCGCCGTTTGTTTTTGGACCGCCCAAACGGGCCATGTGCCTACGGCGGGGATTTGGATATAGTCAGAGCGTCGTCCATTCCGGCCATGTGAGGGAGACACGCCATGGCAGCCATCATCGAGGTCGTCGATCTCGTCAAGCACTTCCCCGGCGTCAAGGCGGTGGACGGGCTCAGTTTTGCCATTCCCGCCGGCAGCTGCTTCGGCCTGCTCGGCCCGAACGGGGCGGGCAAGACCACGACCATAGAATTGCTGGAGGGGATCCTCACCCCGGACAGCGGCCGGATCCTGTTTCACGGCGCCCCGCGCGGCCCGGATTATCGCTCCCGCATCGGCATCCAGTTCCAGCACACGGCGCTGCAGGATTTCCTGACGGTGCGCGATACCCTGCGTCTGTTCGCCAGCCTCTACCCCAATCCCTTGCCACGGGAGCTGCTCATCGATCTGTGCGCCTTGGGCGAGTTCATCGACAGGGACAGTCGCAAGCTCTCGGGGGGCCAGCGTCAGCGCCTGCTGCTGGCCCTGGCCCTGCTCGGGGATCCCGAACTGCTGTTTCTGGATGAGCCCACTACAGGACTGGATCCCCAGGCGCGCCACCACTTCTGGCAGCGAATAGAGGCGATCAAGGCCCAGGGCAAGACGGTGGTGCTCACTACCCACTACATGGACGAAGCGCAGCAGCTGTGCGATTTGATTGCCATCGTCGATCACGGCCACCTGCTCAGTCTGGATACGCCGGCTGCCTTGCTGGCGCAACACTTCGACGGCGTACTGGTGCGTCTTGGGGGGCACCCGGCCCTGGCTGGGCTCGGCTATCCCCTGCGTCCGGTCGGCGATCAGGTGGAGCTCTGTTGCCCCGACGTGGCGACCCTGTTGCCAGCCTTGCTGGATCTTGGTGTGCCGCTCACCGGCATGCAGGTGCGCTCCCCCAATCTGGAAGATCTCTTCCTGAACCTGACCGGTCACAGCCTGCGGAGCGGCGCATGAGAGGGATGACCGAGTTCTGTCTGACCGTGGCCCCCGTGCTGCGGTACGCCTTGCCGACATGCAATCCCGGGAGTGGACGATGAAGGGATCCCTCAAGCGCATCGGGGCGCTCTTCTATGCCCGCACCCTCGAGTTCGTACGCGATCGCGCGGCCCTGGTGTGGAACCTGCTTTTCCCGCTCCTGCTGGTCATCGGTTTCTCCCTCATCTTCTCCGGCCCGCCCAAACCGCTGGTACAGATCGGGGTGGTGGGGGAACTGCCCGCAACCTATGCCCCGCTGCGCGCCGTGCCGCTGCTCAAGATCATCCCCTATGACGAGGCGTCGAGAGGTCAGCTCAAGGTCCGTCACCATCAGCTGGACCTGCTGCTCTCACCCGCCGGGGGGCGTTACTGGATAAATCCGGACGCCCCTCAGGGGGCCATGGCCGAGTATCTGCTGCGCCAGGCGGTGCAGGGGCCCTTGCAAAGAGAGACCCTGAGCGGGCGCGCCATTCGCTACGGCGACTGGCTGCTGCCCGGGGTGATCGGCATGAACCTGATGTTCTCCGGCCTGTTCGGGGTCGGGTTTGTCATCGTGCGTTATCGCAAGAACGGGGTGCTGAAACGGCTGCGAGCCACGCCGCTCGGCGCGCTGGAGTTTCTCTTCGCCCAGTTGCTGTCACGGGTGCTGATCACCCTGGTGGTGAGCCTGCTGGTCTTCTGCGCGGCCTACTGGTTGCTGGATGTGCCCCTCATCGGGTCGGGGTGGCTGCTGCTGGTGATCGCCCTGGCGGGAGGAACGGCCATGGCCTCCCTTGGCCTGCTCATCGCCGCTCGCCTGCAGAACGAGGAGCTGGCGAGCGGTTTGCTCAATCTCATCAGCTTGCCCATGATGTTTTTATCCGGTGTCTGGTTCTCGCTAGAAGGCGCGCCCGCCTGGCTGCAGCAGCTTGCGGCCAGGCTGCCCCTCAGCCAGATCATCGAAGCAGCCCGCGCCGTGATGCTGGAAGGGGCGGGATGGCAGGAGGTGGCAGGCCCTCTGGGCCAGGTCATGGTGTTCGCCCTGGTGTGCATCTCGCTGGGAACCATGCTGTTCAAATGGAGTGCAAAATGAAACCTGTTCTGTGGTTGTTGCTGGTGGCGGCCTTGCCTGTGCAGGCAGGTACCCTGCGTTGCAAGAACGCCTTGCTGACCGAGGGAGACACCACGGCAGAGCTGCTGGTTCGCTGCGGCCAGCCGATGCTCAAGGAAGATCTCACCCGCTTCGAGGAGAACGGCTTCGGGGCGAGAGTGACGGTCAAGTATGCCGAGCGCTGGACCTACAACTTCGGCAAGCGGGAATTCATGCAGTTTGTCACCGTCGAAAACGGCGTCATCACCGACATTGTGGATGGCCCACGGGGAGGATGACCTCCTGGTTTTCTGAAGCCCAGCCTGCGGGAGATAAGGTCGCCACTTCCCCGCCTTTTACCTCTTTTTCTGTTGCTTTCCCCTGCCTGTTATCGCCATTTTTCCATATGGGGTCATGCTGCCTCACTCTGGTGCTTTTGGCATAAAACCGAATCTGATGAGTCAGTTGTCAGCAGAAATGGCTGCCCCAATGCGGTGCAGCCGATTTATTTTCGAAAAATAATCCTCATGCCAAGAAGGGTTTTAAGCAGCAGGCTATTTGGCAAATAAGGGTCTACTTTTGATTCTGAGAGTGCATATTCCCCCGTTTAGATATTTTGTTCTGTTGCACCATGGTTGGGCCGGATTGCACCGATTGACAGGTTTTTCTGCGGCTGGATAAGCTGCCAAAAAGCAGGGAAACGATGGCATCTCGCTAGATTTTGATGCCTGTTCGAATCAAACCACAGGGAAGAGTGACATGAAGCAGATACACAAGGCTGGTATGGTGATGGCGCTGTCGCTGATGGCAGCCAATGCGTGGGCGGACGGTACGCTGGATGCCGTCAAGAAGAAGGGATTCGTGCAGTGCGGGGTCGGTGACGGCCTGCCCGGGTTCTCCAACCCGGATGCCAAGGGAACCTGGACCGGGCTCGACGTGGACGTGTGCCGCGCCGTGGCCGCCGCGGTACTGGGGGACGCCAGCAAGGTCAAGTATGTCTCCCTCACCGCCAAGGAGCGCTTTACCGCCCTGCAGTCCGGGGAAGTGGATCTGCTCTCGCGCAACACCACCTGGACCCTGACCCGGGATGGGTCGCTGGGCCTCACGTTCGCCGGGGTGAACTACTACGACGGGCAGGGGTTCCTGGTCAAGCAGTCCCTCGGGGTCAAGAGCGCCAAGGAGCTTGACGGTGCCGCCGTCTGTATCCAGTCCGGTACCACCACCGAGCTCAACCTGGCCGACTATTTCCGCGCCAATGGCGGCATGAAGTACACCCCAGTGGTGTTCGATACCTCGGATCAGACCGTCAAGGGCTTCGAAGCCGGCCGCTGTGACGTGCTGACCTCGGATCAGTCCCAGCTCTATGCCCTCAAGATCAAGCTCACCAAGCCAGAGGAAGCCGTGGTGCTGCCGGAGGTCATCTCCAAGGAGCCGCTGGGCCCAGCCGTGCGTCAGGGTGACGATCAGTGGTTCAAGGTGGTGCGCTGGAGCCTCAACGCCATGCTCAATGCCGAGGAGGCCGGGGTCACCAGTGCCAACGTGGACGAGATGCTCAAGTCCACCAACCCTGACATCCGTCGCCTGCTGGGGCTGGAAGAGCCCAAAGGGACTGTGCTGGGGCTGGATGACAAATGGGCCTACAACATCGTCAAACAGGTCGGCAACTACGGTGAATCCTTCGATCGCAACGTCGGTGCCGGCTCCCCCCTCAAGATTGATCGCGGCATCAATGCCCTCTGGAACAAGGGCGGTCTGATGTACGCGCCACCCATCCGCTGAGTCGACAGTCACCGGGGGGCCTGGCCCCCCATGTTTTCCCTGGCTTTGTCGGAGTCATCCTCATGGCGTTACACGCATCAAACCATAGGAAAGAACAGGGCCGCTGGTGGTATGACGCCAAGGTGCGGGCGCTGCTCTTCCAGTGCCTGGCCATCGCGGCGGTTATCGGGTTTCTGTTCTACATCGTCAACAATGCCCTGACCAATCTGGCCACCCGTGGCATCACCACAGGCTTTGATTTTCTGGGCAACACGGCCGGTTTCGGCATCTTGCAGAGCCTCATCCCCTACGACGAGACCTACACCTTCGGTCGCACCTTTGTGGTGGGCCTGCTCAACACCCTGCTGGTCTCCGTGCTCGGCATTCTGTTTGCCACCCTGCTCGGGTTCGCACTCGGGGTCGCGCGCCTGTCGCGCAACTGGCTGGTGGCCAAGATAGCGGCCGTCTACATAGAGACGTTTCGCAACATCCCGCTGCTGCTGCAGATCTTCTTCTGGTACTTCTCGGTGCTGCGTACCCTGCCTTCCCCGCGTCAGAGCGTGGATATAGGCGGGCTCGCCTTCCTCAACGTGCGGGGTTTCTATCTGCCCAAGCCCCTGTTCGAAGAGGGATTCGGCTACGTGCTCTGTGCACTGGTGCTCGCGGTGCTGCTGAGCTGGGGGCTGGGCCGCTGGGCTCGCCGCCGTCAGGCCCTGACAGGCAGGATCTTCCCGTTCTGGCGCTGTGTGGCCGCCCTGGTCATGCTGCTCCCGGGCATCACCTTCCTGCTGGCGGGCAGCCCGCTCAGCTGGAGCGTGCCTGCGCTGCAGGGGTTCAACTTCCGGGGCGGGCTGACGGTGCTGCCGGAGCTCGCGGCCCTCTTGCTGGCGCTCACCATCTATACGGCGGCCTTCATCGCCGAGATAGTGCGATCCGGCATCCTGGCCATCAGCAAGGGGCAGACGGAGGCGGCTTCCGCCCTCGGGCTCTCGCCCACCAAGACGCTGCGGCTGGTGATCATTCCCCAGGCCATGCGGGTCATCATTCCTCCCTTGACCAGCCAGTATCTGAACCTCACCAAGAACTCCTCCCTGGCGACCGCCATCGGCTACCCGGATCTGGTCTCGGTGTTCATGGGGACGACTCTCAACCAGACAGGGCAGGCCATCGAGGTCATCGCCATGACCATGGGGGTCTATCTCGTCATCAGTATCACCACCTCGGTGCTGATGAACATCTACAACCGCAGAATGACGCTGGTTGAGCGCTAGGGAGCTGTCATGTTCGTGAATGAATTGCAGGAGGCGCTGCCGCCTCCCAACCACCGTCGGGGGCCGCTCGCCTGGATCAGGCAGAACCTTTTCCCCAACTGGTGGAACGGCCTGCTGACCCTGGTGCTGGCCTATCTGTTGCTGCCACTCATCTGGTCTGCACTGGACTGGGCGCTGTTCTCGGCCACCTGGCAGGGGAGCAGCCGCGAGGCCTGCGTCCAGGGCGGTGCCTGCTGGATCTTCATCGAGAGCCGGCTGGGGCAGTATCTCTATGGCTTCTACCCGGCTGATCAGTACTGGCGCATCAACCTGACCTTCGCCGGTCTGGCGGCGCTGCTGGCCCTGCTCATCTGGCCAAAGACCCCGCGCAAGGGGTGGCTGGCGCTCTTCACCCTGCTGGTGTTCCCTGTCATCGCCTTCTTCCTCATCCATGGGGGAGCGGGGCTGGAGGTGGTGGAAACGAACCGCTGGGGCGGGCTGATGCTCACCCTGGTGCTGGCGGTGGTGGGCATAGTCGTAGCACTGCCGTTCGGCATCCTGTTGGCACTGGGGCGTCGCTCCCACATGCCGGTCATCTCCAGCCTCTGTACCGTCTACATCGAGTTCTGGCGGGCGGTGCCGCTCATTACTGTGCTCTTCATGGCGTCCGTCATGCTGCCACTGTTCATGAGTACCGAGGTGGAGCTCGACAAGCTGCTGCGGGCGCTCATCGGCATCATCCTGTTCCAGGCGGCCTATGTGGCCGAGGTGGTGAGAGGGGGGCTGCAGGCGATCCCCAAGGGGCAATATGAGGCGGGGGATGCCCTCGGGCTCTCCTACTGGAAGGTGATGGGCCTCATCATCATGCCCCAGGCCCTCAAGATCACCATTCCTTCCCTGGTGAACACCTTTATTTCCCTGTTCAAGGACACCAGCCTGGTGCTGATCATCGGGCTGTTCGATCTGCTGGCCATCTCCAAGGTGGCCCTGGCGGATCCGGCCTGGCTGGGGTATTCCACCGAAGCTTATGTCTTTATCGCCATGATCTTCTGGATGTTCTGTTTTGGCATGTCCCGCTACTCCATCTATCTGGAGCGCAAACTCAACACGGGCCACAAGCATTAGGAGTCGTTCTGATATGAAAACGGACGCAGTTGTCGAACTGAAAGAGGTCAACAAGTGGTACGGTGAGTTTCACGTGCTGCGCAACATCAACCTGCAGGTGGGCAGAGGGGAGAAGATCGTCATCTGCGGACCATCGGGGTCGGGCAAGTCCACCATGATCCGCTGCATCAACCGGCTGGAAGAGCACCAGAGCGGAGACATCCTGGTCAAGGGCACGGCCCTGACCTCCGATCTCAAGAACATCGAGACGGTGCGCCGGGAGGTGGGCATGGTGTTCCAGCACTTCAACCTCTTCCCCCATCTGACCGTGCTGGAGAACTGTTGCCTGGCGCCCATCTGGGTCAAGCAGTTGCCGCGCAAGGAGGCCGAGGAGATCGCCATGAACTTCCTGCGCCGGGTGCGGATCCCCGAACAGGCGCTCAAGTATCCGGGGCAGCTCTCCGGTGGCCAGCAGCAGCGGGTCGCCATCGCCCGCAGTCTCTGCATGAATCCCCAGGTCATGCTGTTTGACGAGCCGACGTCTGCGCTGGATCCCGAGATGGTGCGGGAGGTGCTGGATGTGATGGTGGAGCTGGCCCACGAGGGGATGACCATGCTCTGCGTCACCCACGAGATGGGGTTTGCCAAGCAGGTGGCGGACAGGGTGATCTTCATGGACCGGGGGCAAATCATCGAAGAGAACGTGCCGGATCAGTTCTTTGACAACCCCCAGTCCGATCGGACCAAGCTCTTCCTCTCCCAGATCCTGCAGCACTGAGGCAGGGCACAACCTTCAGAAAAACAGCCCGCACGCTCGAATGAGCGGCGGGCAAATGTGTACATGGAAGTCGACGACAGACAGAAAGGAGTATGTCAGCCCGGCAACAGGGTGGTGGTGCGCAGATCGCGCACGGCCAGGTTGATCTGCCGGGCCAGGCTCAGCGCCTGATGACAGCTCAATGGCTTCACATCGATGATCCCCCCTTGAAACTCAAACCGCCCCAGTGCTTCAACCATGAAACTTCCATGATGGAAGCTCTTGATATATCGAGCAATTCGACGGGGAGACCACTGCTTGAACACCTTCATGGCAAGAGACCCTGTTGTTTGGACAGGGCACACTATGCCGACGGACCGTGACACTGATGTGACACTTGATAAAGATTTGTATGAATCTGTCTTGTGATCGACTGGCGTGCAGCCCCGGCGTTGAAAAAGTAGTGAGAGTCCGGGTCCGGGGCCCGATATACTGCGGCCATTGCAGACATGACAAAGGTGCCGCACGTGGAGTGGGTGGACATAGTAGACGAGCAGGACAGGGTGATCGGGGTGGCCGAGCGCGCCAGGGTGCGTCAGGAAAACCTGCGCCATCGTGCCAGCTACATCCTGGTGCTGGATGAGGCTGAGCGCATCCTGGTGCAGCGGCGCACCCCGAGCAAGGATTTTTGCCCCGGCATGCTGGATGCCTGCGCCGGTGGCGTGGTGACCACGGGGGAGGCCATGGCCCTTTCCGCCCGGCGGGAGCTGGCCGAGGAGCTGGGGATCCACGACGTGCCCCTACAGAATTACGGCACCTTTTATGCCGAAGGGGAGGCGAGCGGCAGCCGCTACCGGGTCTGGGGCGGCCTGTTCAGCTGTCACTATCAGGGGCCGCTGCAACTGCAGGCCGAAGAGGTGAGCGAGGTGCACTGGATGAGCCTGGGCGAGATAGCCGATCGGGCGGACGAGTTCACGCCTGACTCCCTGCTCGCCATCGCCACCTGGCAGGCAAGGCGCCTGCCATCAGGCCAGAAATAGGGGCGACAGGCGTTCGCTCCCCGATCGCTTTGTTGCCGCTCGATGGACCCCTTCGCCTTCTGGTGGAATGGGGTAGACTGGGCCTCTTTGAACCACAGAAGGATGCGTCATCATGATCACGGTCGGTCAATCCCTGCCCGCAGGGGAATTTACCTTTATCACTGCCGAGGGCAAGCAGGTGAAGGATACCCGGGCCCTGTTTGCCGGCAAGCGGGTGGTGCTCTTTGCGGTGCCCGGCGCCTTCACCCCCACCTGCTCCAACGCCCACCTGCCGGGTTATGTGGTGCTGGCCGATCAGTTCAAGGCCAAGGGGGTGGAACTATGCTGTCTGTCGGTCAACGACGCCTTCGTGATGAAGGCGTGGCAGGAGGCACAGAACGCCTCTGACATCACCATGCTGGCGGACGGTGACGGCAGCTGGACCCGGGCACTGGGTCTTGCCAAGGAGACCGGGGTCTTCGGCGGCGTGCGGGCCCAGCGTTTTGCCCTCATCGCCAACGATGGTGTGGTGGAGCGGCTCCTCGTGGAGGCGCCGGGCAAGTTCGAGGTGTCGGATGCCCAGAGCCTGCTGGCGGCGCTGTGAAAGATTAATCGGCGTTTGATTACACCTTGAAATAGCAAGCGGCCCCGTTACACTGAGGCCGCGTTTGGATGGAGCCAGGCAACTTGCCTGGCTCTCGTGTTTGCCGTGGATGAGATAGAACAATATGACCCTGGCTTTTGTTGCCCTGATTGCCGGACTGGCGTTGCTGGTCTGGAGTGCCGACAAGTTCGTGGACGGCGCCGCCGCCACCGCCCGTTACGCCGGTATGCCGCCGCTGCTGATCGGCATGGTGATCATCGGTTTTGGTACCTCGGCCCCCGAGATGGTGGTCTCCGCGCTGGCGGCCTCCCAGGGCAATCCTGGGCTCGCGCTCGGCAATGCCTATGGCTCCAACATCACCAATATTGCCCTGATCCTGGGTCTGACCGCCCTGATCAGCCCCATCGCCGTCGCCTCCCAGGTGGTGCGCAAGGAGATCCCCATCCTGCTCGGCATCACCCTGCTCTCCGGCGCCCTGCTCATCGACGGCAATCTGGGCCGGATGGATGCCGCCATTCTGGGGGCCGTGTTCGTAGTGCTGATGGGCTGGTCCATCTGGGCCGGCATGAACGGCAAGGGGGATGCGCTGGATACGGATACCGAGGAGGACATCGTCTCCGAGGGTATGTCTCTCAAGAGCGCCATCCTCTGGCTCATCGTCGGCCTGGTGCTGCTGATCGGGGCTTCCCGTCTGCTGGTGTGGGGGGCGGTGACCATCGCCCAGGGCTTTGGCATCAGCGATCTGGTGATTGGCCTGACCATAGTCGCGGTGGGGACCTCCCTGCCGGAGCTGGCATCGTCCCTCATCGCCATCCGCAAGAACGAGCACGATCTGGCCCTTGGCAACGTGCTGGGTTCCAACCTGTTCAACACCCTGGCCGTGGTGGGCATCGCCGCTGGCATCCACCCGCTCGAGGTGGCGCCCGAAGTGCTTTCCCGCGACTGGAGCATCATGATGGGGCTGACCCTGTTGCTGCTGGTGATGTGTCTGGGCCGCAAGGGGCAGGGGCGCATCAACCGGCTGGAGGGGGGCGTGCTGCTCGCCTGCTTCGTCGCCTACACCGGCTGGCTGCTGACGAGCCAGTTCATCTAGTCTGGTGATGAAATGAAAGAGGGGACGCCGCGGCGTCCCCTCTTTTTTGTGCGCGGGGCCTGGTCTCAGGCCACGGCAACCAGCTTCTGCTTCTGGGCGCTGTCCAGGATCAGGATGCTCGCCTTGGGGAAGAAGTTGAAGGTGGACGCGGAGGCCCAGGTGTAGGCCCCCATCACCCGACCCACCACCAGCTCGCCGATCTCGAGATCCGGCAGCATGATGCTGTCGCGGATGACGTCCACGCTGTCGCAGGTGGGGCCGGAGAGCACCGCATTGTGCAGTTCGCCGTGGGCATAGGGCGTGCTCACCGGGTAGGTGACGTGGTCGTAGAGCTGGCCGTTGTAGCTGCCGTAGAGACCGTCATCCAGGTAGTACCAGATCTTGTCGCCGCGGTGGGCCTTGCCCATCACGCTGGAGACCGAGGTCATGGCCGGCGCGCTGATGAAGCGGCCCGGCTCGGCAATCTTCTGCACCGTGGCGGGCAGCTTGGCCAGGGCCTCGCGGATCGGGGCGCAGAAACCGTCGATGTCGAACTCGCCGCCGTCATAGTCCACCGGGAAGCCGCCGCCGATATCCAGCACCCAGGGCTTGAGCCCTAGCTCCCAGGCCTGCTCCATGATCTCGCGGCAGGCGTCGATGGCCTGCACGTGGCGACGGGCGTGGGGCACCTGGGAGCCGACGTGGAACGACAGCCCCATCACCTTGATCCCCTTGGCCTGGGCCAGTTGCAGCAACGGCAATGCCTGCTCCGGGGTGCAGCCGAACTTCTTGGAAAGATCGACCTTGGTCTCGGGGTTGGGGAAGCTGACCCGCAGCAGCAGTTTCACTTCATCCTTGTAGGGCAGGAACTTTTCCAGCTCCAGCGGGTTGTCATAGACAAACACGGTGCAGCCGAATTCCAGGGCATAACGGATGTCGCTGTCACGCTTGATGGGATGGGTATGGATGCAGCGTCCCGGGCGAACCCCTTGGCTGCGCACCAGATCCACTTCGCCATTGGTGGCCAGATCGAAACAGGCCCCCTCTTCCTTCAAGACAGAGACCACCGCCTCGTGGGGCAGGGGCTTGAGTGCATAATGCAAGCGCACATCGGGCAGGGCGGCCGCCAGGGCCCGATACTGTTTGCGGACGGCTGCCTTGTCGAGCAGCAGCAGGGGGGAGCCGAATTGTTCAACCAACTGACGGTAATCTTGTGCGACCAGGGTCTCGTTCATTCTCTTTTGATAGTCCTTAGGGGGCGTGATATGCCCAAGCCATATGCGATTGAACCGGCGACGGCCGGCTCAGGCGAGCGGTCCGGAGGGACCCACCAGGCACATTGCATAACTCCCTTGCAAAGTGCTTAGTTATGCGCGGGATTATCGGCTTATTGAGTTTGTGTGCAAGCATTTTGATTGGATATGTCGGCAAGTTTTTCTGGTCGAGACGAAACAGGCTCTTGATACGGGGAGCGATCAGGGCCGTGATGGGGAGCACCTCCGAAGGGAGCTTGATAAGCTGTTGATAGTTAACGAACTAATAACATCAGGCCTGGGGGTTGAGGCCAGGTAAAAAGGGGGCGCCGGGGCCAGGGAGTGCGAGACAGCTCACATTTTTTGGATTACCATGCCCGCTTCCTGATCCAAACTAGTTCGGATGAAGGTAGCAGGAGAGCGATGGGCAACCATCCACCGAAGAAGTGAATCTTTCAGGTACCGGGCAACCGGTGTGGACTGCTACTGGACGATACTCTGGAGAGACCCGTTGAATCGGGCGCCGAAGGAGCAAGGCACCGTGATTGCATCGCAATCTGGCGCCGGAAACTCTCAGGCAAAAGGACAGAGGGGATGGGATGGTTGTACCTGAGCTTGGAACTGTTCACGGTCTGTCACGAGAGGTCGTCAGCAAGGTAAAGAGCAGCGCAGGAACCGGAGTGTATGTAAATACATGAGGCTTTCGAGCCGCGCATGAGCCTTGATCACGGCCTCGCAGCAAGAGTGTGAACACGTTTTTGGCCCGCATCCGATCGCCTCTGGTTGATCGCGACACCTATGGGAAGATCATCCTTCTCCTCCTTAATCGTTGTTTTTTAAGGAGGATGCATGTCATCAATTCAATCGGCGCTCGCCGCCATCGATAGCTTTATCTGGGGTCCCCCCCTGCTGATCCTGCTGGTCGGGACCGGTATCTATCTCACCTGGCGATTGGGTCTGCTTCAGATCGTGCGTTTGCCGCTGGCCCTCAAGCTGGTCTTTGGCCGCGATCAGGGGCAGGGCAAGCAAGGGGATGTCTCCAGCTTTGGTGCCCTGTGCACCGCCCTCTCCGCCACCATCGGCACCGGCAACATCGTCGGGGTCGCCACCGCCATCAAGCTCGGCGGCCCGGGCGCCCTGTTCTGGATGTGGATGGCCGCCCTGTTCGGCATGGCCACCAAGTACGCCGAGTGCCTGCTGGCGGTGAAATATCGCCAGCAGGACGCCAACGGCCAGATGGCAGGTGGCCCCATGTACTATCTGGAGAAGGGGCTCGGCTCCAGGCCGCTCGCCAAGCTGTTTGCCCTGTTCGGCATCGGCGTCGCCTTCTTCGGCATCGGTACCTTCCCCCAGGTCAACGCCATCAGTGATGCCATGAGCCTCTCCTTCTCGGTACCCCGTGAAGTGACCGCCGTGGTGCTGACCCTGATCGTGGCGCTGGTGACCCTGGGGGGTATCCAGTCCATCTCCAGCGTGTCGAGCAAGGTGGTCCCCTTCATGGCCATCTTCTACATCGTCGCCTGTCTGGGTGTGCTGGTGAACAATGCCAGTGCCTTGCCGGAGGCGATCGCTCTGGTGATCGGGAGTGCCTTCACCGGCCATGCGGCCACCGGCGGTTTCGTCGGCGCCGGCATCATGCTGGCCATTCAGTCCGGGGTGGCGCGCGGAGTCTTCTCCAACGAGTCGGGCCTGGGCTCGGCCCCCATCGCGGCGGCGGCGGCCAAGACCGATTCCTGCGTGGAGCAGGGGCTGGTCTCCATGACCGGTACCTTCATCGACACCCTCATCATCTGCACCATGACCGGCCTGACGCTGGTGGTGACCGGGGTGTGGAGCGGCGATGCAAGCGGTGCGGCCATGACCAGTCTGGCCTTTGCCCAGGGGCTGGATGCCCATGTGGGCCAGTATCTGGTGAGCATCGGCCTCCTGTTCTTCGCCTTTACCACCATCCTTGGCTGGAACTACTACGGCGAGCGCTGCACCGAGTACCTGTTCGGGGTGAAGGCGATCAAACCCTACCGCCTCATCTATCTGGTGCTGGTGGCGAGCGGTGCCTTCCTCCATCTGGACCTGATCTGGCTCTTGGCCGACATCGTCAACGGCCTGATGGCGGTGCCCAACCTCATCGGCCTCATCGGCCTGCGCCACGTGGTGATTGCCGAGACCCGCGCCTACTTCAGCCGGGACCGGGATACGGAGTCCGAGCCCGAGCCGCAGACGGCCTGATGAGAAGCGGGCCTGCGGGAAGTCCTGTCAGCGGGCTCCTGTCCATGGTGTCAACCGGGATCCGGGCTGGGATGGCAAAACCCGGGGCTTGATCCCGGCTCCTCTGACAATATCTGTGCGAAATACGCAAAAGCCACGACGCTCATCGTGGCTTTTTTGCATTTTACGCAATGAATGACGGCGCTTGTTGCCCCCAGTGGGTCAGGGGGAGGGAATATCTCCGGTGAGCCGCTGCGCCAGCGCTTCGCTCACCCGGCTCACCAGGGCCGCCTCATCCCCCTGCCAGCCAATGGCGTGGGCCAGGGTGGTGGAGGTGCCCGGAGCAAAGCGCAGCTCGCCCCCGGCCAGTTCGTAGAAGCGGCTCGCCATCCGGGTACCCTCGTCCACATCCCCTGCCACCAGCAGCATGGCCTGAGCCAGCACGGCGCCGTCGTGATCCCGGCCCGGCGCCAGCCAGCGCTGGGCGGTGCCGGTCACCTTGCGCCCCCCGATCACCAGGTTGTACTGGCCGTCGCAAAACGAGCCGGGCACGAAGTCGTAGCTGCCCGCAAGACCGTATTCCTCCAGCAGGGTGAGCAGGGGCGCCCCCAGCAGCCGGTAGTAGTGGGCCAGATCCGTGGTGGTGCGGGGCAGCATGAGGGAGAGGTTGAGGATGCCGGCGCCGTGGGGCACGGCGGTGCCGCCGCTGTCGCGCACGAACACCGGCCAGCCCTCGGCGGCAAGCTGCTCGCAGGCGGCCTGGTAGCGGGGCAAACGGGTATCCTTGCGGGTGACGATGAGGCATTGGGGGCCCTGCCAGAGGAGGGCCCTGGGCTCGCCGTCACCGGCGCACTCCCGCAGCCAGCGCTGCTCCTCGGCCAGGATCTGGTCGGGTGTCTGGTGGGCGGGCGGCGGGGGCAGCAGGGTATAAGGCATGAAAGGCATCCTTTGGCAGAGGCTGCCAAGCACAGTACGCGCGGGGGCAAACAAGGTAAAGCCCCGCATGGCGGGGCTTTGGTGCAAGGATGGCGGAGTGTCAGGCCTGTGCGGCGGCGCGCCTGGGCAGCAGCAGATTGAGCAGGATGGCGGTGAGGCCGCCGGTGGCGACGCCGTAGGAAAGCACGCTCCTGGCCAGCTCCGGCAGGTGTTGCAGCACCTCGGGCACCTGGGCCACTCCGAGACCCATGGCGAGCGACACCGCCAGGATCATCAGGGCGCGGCGGTCCAGCTCCTCCCGGGAGATGATGCGCACCCCGGCGGCGGCGATGGTACCGAACATGACGATGGTGGCGCCGCCGAGCACGGGTTCAGGTATTTGTTGCACCAGGCTCGCCACCGCCGGGAACAGGCCGAGCAGGGCCAGCATGGCGGCGATGAAGAGGCCGACATGGCGGCTGGCCACCCCGGTCAGCTGGATGACGCCGTTGTTCTGGGCGAAGGTGGACATGGGGAAGGTGGAGAAGACCGCCGCCAGCATGGAGTTGGCGCCATCGGCCAGCACGCCCCCCTTGATCCGCGCCATGTAGACCGGCCCTTCCAGCGGCTCGCCGGAGATGTCGGAGGTGGCGGTCATGTCGCCGATGGCTTCCAGCGCCGTCACCACGAAGATGATGGCGAGCGGCACGAACAGCTGCCAGTCAAAGCCGAGCCCGTAGTGCAGCGGAACAGGCACCATCAGCAGCGGGCCGTCGAAGGTGGGAGCAGCCACCTTGCCCAGCAGCAGCGCCACCGCATAGCCCGTCAGCATGGCGATCATGATGGCGGAGAGGCGCAGCCAGGGGTTGCGACTGCGCTGCATCAGCACGATGAGGCCGAGCACCAGCAGGGAGAGAAAGAGGTTGGTGTGACTGGCGAAGCTGCCGTCCGCCAAGGCGCCGTAGCCGCCCCCCATGCTGATGAGCCCTACCTTGATGAGGGTCAGGCCGATGAGCAATACCACGATGCCGGTCACCAGCGGGGTGATGATCCGTTTGACCAGGTGAAGGAAGCGGCTCATGACGACGATGGTGAGGGCCGCTGCCAGCATGGTGCCGAACAGGGTGCCCAGCAGATCGTCGGTGGGCATGGCCGCCTGCTTGAGGGCGAGGCCGGAGGCGATGATGGGACCGAGGAAGTTGAAGCTGGTGCCCTGTACCGAGAGCAGGCCGGAACCGAGGGGGCCGAAACGGCGGGTCTGGATGAAGGAGGCGATGCCGGACATGACCAGGGACATGGAGACGATATAGCGGGTGTCGGCGGCAGGGAGGCCGAGGGCGTTGGCAATGATGAGAGGGGGAGTGATGATGGCGACAAACATGGCAAGCATATGCTGCAGGGCGGCGAACAGGGTCTGGGGCAGGGGCGGGACATCCTCGATGCCGTAGACCAGTTCGCTGTGGGCTCGCCTGGGTGGATGGGCCTCTCGGATGGCGCTTGGGGCGGCAGCCTGTTCCATAAATACCTCGAATGTGTGGGGGGATGGGAGAAAATTGGGCGCTATTTTAGTGATTGGTATCGCGCTTTCCAGCGCTAATTGAGCGCAAACTCGTTTATTTCTCGATGGGTTGAAACGTTTTCCTGTGGCGATTAAGATCCGCCGGTTTGTGTGAGACCGATCCCTCACAAAGGGGAGGGAGGCTGATGCATCAGGATGGGGACGGTGTAGAATGAGCCCTCGGTTCGAAGATGGAGACTCTGGATGCTGAAGCTGTCGGAGTTCTGGAGTGCCCGCGCCCACTCCGAAGATTTCACCCTGACCCGGATGGGCTTCATGACGGTGCGGCTGCGGCTGCTCACCTGTCTGCTGATGGCGGGGCTCCCGAGCTGGGCCCTGGTGGACTGGCTGACCCTGCCAGCCATCCAGTTCGAGGCGCTGTTCCAGGTCAGGATCTTCTGCCTGCTGGCCCTCTCGCCCCTCATCCCCCTCTCCTATCTCATCCACTTCAAGCGCGAGCGCATGAAGCTGGCGCTGGGCTACCTGATGGCGGTGATGATGCTCTTCTCCCTCATCTGCCTGCACAGCTTCGGCGCGGATCAGGAGATGCAGGCGGGCTACATGGCCTTCCCCTATCTGCTCATCAGCCTGTTCGCCATCTTCCCCATTCCCCTCTCCCTCAGCCTGCAACTGGCGGGGGGCATTCTGGTCACCATGCTGGCCGGCAACTGGCTGCTGGTGGGGCAGCCGCTCTGGAGCGTGCAGACCCTCAACCAGATCTGGCTGCTGGGGCTGTTTGCCCTGGCCAGCAGCTGGGTACAGTGCGGCCAGCTCAACATGCTGCTGCAGCTCTACCGGGAGTCCACCACCGACGAGCTGACCGGCATGATGAACCGCCGCCTGCTGATGAAACAGCTCGAGAAGGCGAGGGCCGCCATGATCCGCAAACAGGCTCCCTTCGCGGTGCTGCTGCTGGATCTGGACCGCTTCAAGCGCATCAACGACACCTTCGGCCATCTGGCGGGGGATGCGGTGCTCAAGGAGGTGGCGGCCACCCTGTCGGAACAACTGGAGCCCGGCATGGTGCTCGGGCGTTACGGCGGGGAGGAGTTTGCCATCCTGTTGCCCGGTTGCACGGATCTGGCACAAGCCAAGCGGGTGGCGGAGCGGCTGCGGGTCGCGGTGGAGGCGAGGTTGGTGAAAAGCCCCACCTCCGACGAGCTGCTGGAGGTGACGGTGAGCATCGGTCTGACCCTGGCCCAGCGTGGCGAGGGGGTGGCGGATCTGCTCAACCGGGCGGACGAGTGCCTCTACATGGCCAAGATGGCGGGTCGCAACTGCGTGGTGGCCGAGGCAGGGAAACCCGCGGGCGATGCTGGGCGCACAAAAACGGATGCCGCCTGAGGGCGGCATCCGGTGATGACGGGGCTGGCGTCAGGCCAGGGTGTATTTGCCGGAGAGCTGCTGGGCCAGCAGCTTGAACATGTTGAACACCGCCATGGTCTTGCCGGTCGGGGTGCCGTCCTCAGCCAGGAAGAACTCCCCCTTGAACACCAGAATGTCCCCCTTCTGCTCCACCGAGTCGGCGCGCATGCCGTGGATGAAGTCCTCGTGTTCACGAATGATCTTGTTGGCCATCTCCAGCAGGGCAGTCTCGGTGATCCGCTCTTTTTGTGGTTGCATGCTCGTCTCCTTAAACGACTACTGGGCAGGGGCACAAGGGTCGGCATGGCCGGCGCACCCCGCCTCTGATTGAAGAGGGGGCCAGCATACTGCAAAGCGGGATTTTCTGTCATTGATATGACCCCGCATTTTCCCGCTTTGCGCTCTTCCCTTATCCCAGCACCAGATTGCGCAGCCAGCGCCGCTGGCGAATGCGGCGCTGCACCAGCAGCACCTTGGAGAGCTCCTCCAGCAGGACCACCGCCACCACCCAGGAGAGGGGCCAGCCCAGCAGGCTGACCGCCACCCAGGCCAGCGGCAGGCCGATGCACCACATGCCGACGATGTCGATGAAGATGCTGTAGTTGACGTCCCCCCCCGAGCGCAGTACCCCGACGATCCCCACCATGTTGAACACCTTGAGCAGCATGCCCAGACACATGATGGCGAGCACCTGGCCGGCCTCAGTCATCAGCTCGCCCGGCAGGTTGCCGACCCATTGCAGCAGGCTGCCCTGCATCAGCCAGACTGCGGTCCCCACGAGCAGGGCGCCGACGGGGGCCAGCAGCAGGAAGAGCTGGGAGTGCTGCCAGGCCTCGTCATACTCCTCTGCCCCGAGCCGGTGACCGAGCAGGGTGGAGCAGGCCACCGCCAGCCCGAAGAAGAGAGAGATGAGGATGCTCTCCAGCGTGCCGAGGGTGGTCATGATGGCCAGGGCGTCGGTGCCGAGATGCGCGTAGAGGAAGCCGTAGAGCAGCATGCCGAAGGCCCAGAGCCCGTCGTGCAGCAACAGCGGCAGGGCGATCAGGGTGAAGCGCACCACCTCCTTGCGCCTGAAGGCGGCGAGCCAGTCTTGCTTACGCGGGATGAGACGGGGCTCGGCACGCCACACATAGGCAAGCAGCAGCGCGGTCTGGAGCAGGCGCGAAAGGGTGGTGCCCCAGGCGGAACCGGCTACTCCCATGGCCTCGGCGCCGAAATGGCCGAAGATGAGGGCATAGTTGAGGATGACGTTGGCGATGATGGCGATGATGCCGATACGGGTCGGCGCCGCGGCATTGCCCACCGAGCGCAGGGCCGACTCCAGGGGCACCACCACGGCGGTGCAGAGGATGGTGGCGCCGGTGATCATCAGGAACTCGTCGGCCAGCTCGCGCAGCGCGGGCTCCTGGCTGGCAAACCCCAGCACGCTGCCCGGTGAGAGCACATAGACGAGGGCAAAGGGCAGGCTCACCGCCAGGGCGCCCACCAGGGCCAGGGCCAGGGAGCGGCGCACCCCGGCCATCTCGCCACGGCCGAAATATTGTGCCGCCAACACCGAGACCCCGCCCGAGAGCCCCGCTATCACCAGCAGATTGAAGAAGAAGACCCGGTTGCCCAAGCCGACCGCCGCCACAGCCGTGGTGCCGAGCTGGCTCACCATCATGATGTCGATGAGGCCGAGCAGGGAGAACATCATGGATTGCAGCGAAACCGGCAGGGCCAGTCGCCACAGTCGCGTCATGAACTCGCGATCGGTGGTTTGTTTTAAAATCGCTTGCCAATAATTCATTTATGTTAACCGGGTTGGTAAAAATCAGGGTTTGTCGTGGGTATGATAGGGGTGATATCGGGAGGCTTCACTGTGAGCCTCTCTCGGCTTTCTTGTGCAAAACTATCCTGTTGAGGTGCTATGCCATTTATCAGCGAGTGTCTGGAAATCGCCCCGGCCTGCGAAGAGCGGATGCTGGGACGCGAAGGGCTGCCCCTGCTTGGGGAGGCGGGCGTCTTCCTGACCGGCCTCTCGACGATACGGGAGCACTACCTTATCCGCCGCAACCGACCGGAGTTTCACATCCTGATGGTGAGCCATGACGAGGGGGGCGCCCTGCTCACCGATGGCGGGGAGCAGCCCATCCCGGCGGGAGCCCTGGTCTTTCTCCCGGCCGCCGTGCCGGGGGGCCTCAGGCTGGTGGGGGAAGCCTGGCATACCAGCTGGATCCTGCTGGACGACGTGCCGCGCTGGCAGCATCTGCACCGGCTTGGCCATCGCATCTGGCAGGGGGAGGAGGGGGAGCAGCTCTACCACCTGCTCAACCTGATGCAGGGGGAGGGAATTCGTTCGCCGCTTCAGCCCCAGCTGCTGAGCCTGCTGCTGGCACTCTTGGAGCGGACCCTGCAGGGGGAGGTGCGCGGCACGCCGGAGTTGCGGCTACAGGCGCTGTTTCGGCGGGTGGAGGCACGTCTGGACGAGCCCTGGAGCGTGGCCCTGCTGGCCGACCAGATGGCCTGCTCGGTGCCCCATCTGCACCGGCTCTGCCAGCAGGTGTTCGGCATGGGCCCCATGGCCTGGCTCACCGGGCTTCGCATGAACAAGGCGCGCCAGTTGCTGCTCTACACCAACTGGCCGCTGGCCGAGCTGGCGGCCCGGGTCGGATACAGCGACGGCGCCAACTTTGCCAACCGTTTTCGACGTCTGACGGGTCAGACTCCGGGGGCCTTTCGTCGACTGGGTCGCAAACCTTTCGCAAGGGAGGTGCAAACCCTTTGAAATTGTTGGCTCAAGCCCATAGGATCGACGAGCCACACAGTCAAGGTACAGATCCATGTTTGAAGATAATAATCAGAAACGTCCCCTCTACATTCCCTACGCAGGTCCAGCCCTGCTGGAGACGCCGTTGCTCAACAAGGGCAGCGCCTTCACCAGCGAAGAACGCAGCAGCTTCAATCTGGAGGGTCTGCTGCCCCAGAACATCGAAACCATCGAAGAGCAGGCAGAGCGTGCCTATCGCCAGTTCATGGCGTTTGGCAACGACATGGACAAGCACATCTATTTGCGTAACATCCAGGATACCAACGAAACGTTGTTCTACCGCCTGCTGAACAACCACCTCACCGAAATGCTGCCGGTCATCTACACCCCGACGGTCGGCAAGGCGTGCGAGGAGTTCTCCAACATCTATCGTCGTGCTCGCGGCCTCTTCATCTCCTATCCGGACAAGGACAGGATCGATGACATGCTGCAAAACGCCACCAAGCAGAACGTCAAGGTGATCGTGGTCACCGACGGCGAACGCATCCTGGGCCTCGGGGATCAGGGCATCGGCGGCATGGGCATTCCCATCGGCAAGCTCTCCCTCTACACCGCCTGTGGCGGCATCTCCCCGGCCTACTGCCTGCCGGTGGTGCTGGATGTGGGCACCAACAACCAGCAGCTGCTGAACGACCCCTTCTACATGGGGTGGCGCCATCCGCGCATCTCCGGCGAAGAGTACGACGAGTTCGTCGATGCCTTCATCCAGGCGGTCAAGCGCCGCTGGCCGGACATCCTGCTGCAGTTCGAGGATTTCGCCCAGGGCAATGCCACCCCGCTGCTCAACCGCTACAAGGATGAGCTGTGCTGCTTCAACGATGACATTCAGGGGACCGCCGCGGTGACCCTGGGCAGCCTCATCGCCGCCTGCAAGGCCTCCGGTGCCAAACTCTCCGAGAAGCGGGTCGCCTTCCTCGGGGCGGGCAGTGCCGGGTGCGGCATCGCCGAGCAGATCGTGGCGCAGATGAAGGCCGAAGGGCTGACCGACGCCGAGGCGCGGGGCCGGGTCTTCATGGTGGACCGATTCGGTCTCATCACCGACAAGATCCCCAACCAGCTCGACTTCCAGCGCAAGCTCTCCCAGCCGGTCGAGCGGATCAAGGAGTGGCCGGTGGGGGACAACATCTCTCTGCTGGAGGTGATGGAGCACGGTCGCCCGGACATCCTGATCGGGGTCTCCGGCCAGCCGGGTCTGTTTACCGAAGAGGTGGTCAAGACCATGCACAAGCACTGTGCCCGTCCCATCATCTTCCCGCTCTCCAACCCCACCTCCCGGGTCGAGGCGACACCTGCTGATCTCATTCGCTGGACCGACGGCCAGGTGCTGGTCGCCACCGGCAGCCCGTTCGCACCGGTGGAGTACAAGGGCAAGCGTTACGTCATCGCCCAGTGCAACAACTCCTTCATCTTCCCGGGGATCGGCCTTGGGGTGATCGCCTCCGGTGCCAACCGGGTGACCGATGCCATGCTGATGTCGGCCAGCCGCGCCCTGGCGGATTGTTCACCCCTGGTGAAGGGGGAAGAGGGCTCCTTGCTGCCGGATCTGGCGGACATCCATCAGGTCTCCCGCTACATCGCCAAGATGGTGGCCAAGACCGCCATGTTGCAGGGCAAGGCGGTGCAGACCCCCGATGATGTGATCGATCAGGCCATCGAGGCGAACTTCTGGCGTCCCGAGTACCGCCGCTATCGTCGTACTTCCTTCTGATCCCAAGGGGACAGACATGCAGAAGGGATGCCTCGGCATCCCTTTTTTGTGCACGGCGGTGAAGGAAGAGGAGGTTATTGTGCCGGTTGCTCGGCGGGGGCGGGCTCGGCAGGATTGCTGACGCCGGTGACCCGGATTTCGACCCGGCGATCCGGGGCCAGGCAGTCGATGAGGGCGGCCCTGGCCTTGATGGCATCACACTGGGTGCCGGTGACCGGGTTGCTCTCGCCGTTGCCCTGGATGCTCACCTTGTCTGCGGGCAGCCCCTTGCCAATCAGGAAGTTGGCGACCGTGCTTGCACGGGCCTCCGACAGTGCCTGGTTGTTGGCATCCGAGCCGATGCGATCCGTGTAGCCCATCACCACGGCGCTGCCATCCTTGGGTTTGACGTCGACGATCTGCTGGTAGAGGGCGTCGAGTGCCTGCATCCCCTCCGGTTTGAGCTCCGCCTTGCCAAAGGCAAACAGCACATCCGAACTCAGGTTGAAGGTCTGATCCACCGGCTCGGGAGCCGGGGGCGGCGGTGCCACAACCAGAGGCGCGGCCACCGGCACTGCGGCGACGGTGCGATTGGGGTGAAGCACCAGCTCGATGGTGGCGGTACTGATGTCGCTGACCCAGCGTTTGGTACCGCTGCCCACCTTGTCGTTGTCAGGATCGTCCCCGACTCGCACCATGTAGCGGTAGCGGGTCTGGATGTCTACCCAGTCGCTCAGTCTGGCGGTCAGGCCCAGACCCGCCAGGGGAGCCAGATTGTCATCCCCCCCGTTGACGGAGTCGACGTGATAGAGATAACCGCCCCTTCGGCAAAGACAGAGAAGATGTCCCCCAGGGGCAAACGGCCAATGACCGACAGGGTGGCCCCCTTGCTGTTGAAGTCCTGGCCGGCGATATCCCAGTCACCGGTGGAGAGGTAGCCGAGCTCTGCCCCCAGATTCTCGTTGTAGTTGTAGCCGACAAAGGCGTTGATGGCGGTCGCGTCCTTGCCGACACCCTGGCTGAAATCATCGATGTCATGGGCAAAGGCCCAGCCACCCCCAGCCCCCACATACCAGTCGTGAACAGGTGCCGCCTGGGCGGCACTCGTCGCCAATGCCAATGCAATCCACACAGGTTTCAGTCTTATGTTCATCGCGTATCCTCGTCGATGTTGGGTGTTATAGGGCTCCCAGCCCTTTGCTATGTATAGCCAACATTATGTATAGGCGATGTGAGCGCTTTAACCATTTAAGTGACGCATCTGTATGGAGAATCGGTGGGGCAGGCTGGTGGGCGGCCCGCGTTGGCGGTGCCGTCCGGGCATTAAAAAAGGGGCCGGAATGGCCCCTTTTTGCAACAGGTGGTTGTCCCCTTATTGCTGCACTTCCTTTACGCCGGTGACGCGCACTTCGACGCGGCGATCCGGTGCCAGGCAGGCGATCAGCTGAGCCTTGGCCTTGATGCCGTCACACTGGGTGCCGGTGACCGGGTTGGCTTCACCACGACCTTCGATGGAAACCTTGCCAGCCGGCAGACCCTTGCCAACCAGGAAGTCGGCCACGGTGCGGGCACGGGCTTCAGACAGCTTCAGGTTGTAGGCATCGGAGCCGATGCGGTCGGTGTAACCCACCACCACGGCGCTGCCATCTTTCGGCTGGACGTCGACGATCTGCTGATACAGGGTGTTGAGCGCAGCAGCCCCTTCCGGCTTCAGGGTGGATTTGCCGAAGGCAAACAGCACGTCCGAGCTCAGGGAGAAGTTCTTGTCGACCATGACGGGCTCGGGAACCGGCTCGGGAGCCGGTGCCGGGGCCGGTGCCACATAGGTGGTGCGGTTCGGGTGCATCACCAGTTCCAGGGTGGCGACGCTCATGTCGGTTTTCCAGGTTTTCTGATCGTCACCCAGATCCCACATGTAGCGGTAGCGGGCCTGCAGGTCGATAAGGTCGGAGAGCTTGGCAGTCAGACCCAGACCCGCCAGCGGCGAGGTGCCGTTGTCGCTCTGGCCGTTGCCGTTGACGTGGTTGAAGTAGGCACCCCCTTCGGCGAAGACGGAGAAGATGTCATTCATGGGCAGGCGTGCGATACCGGACAGGGTGGCACCCTGGGTCTTGAAGTCGACGCCATCGACGCCAGCCTTGCCGGCATAGAGATAGCCGAGCTCGGCGGCAAAGTTCTCGGTGAAGTTGTAACCGCCGAACAGGGAGAGCGCGGTGGCGTCCTTGTCAGCATCCTGGCCGAAGGTATCCAGGTCGTGGCCATAGGCCCAACCTGCACCCATACCCGTGTACCAGTCGTCGGCCGCCTGAGCGGTGGTGGTTCCCATGGCTGCAATGGCCAGAGCAATCAGGGTTGGTGCCATTTTCATTTTCATCGTTTTATCCTCGTTGAGTTGCCGTGCTATGGGCGTACTGCGCACTCTTTGTTATACCGGTCGCAGATGACACTTCATGTGCGACACCGTGAGCGGATCACGGACGGCTTGAATAAAAAATGGATGGAAACCTGGATTCTCATGAAGCTGTTTCTCCATGGACAACTAATACCAATCAGATTAAAGATGTGATCTAATTGCTCTATTCTGGTTTCACTGTACTCAGTATGTCCGATCCAATCGATTTCTTGGCCCTCGCCAAGGCAGAAACCAACGCCAGGAAACGC
>NZ_JBLUXC010000051.1:0-28744 GCF_048276795.1 Aeromonas sp. PS2Canimalfood6 | reverse complement strand
TTGGAGTGGGCAATGGTGTATTTATCCAAAAACGGCAAAAAGAGTAGGCAGAGAAAATCCAAGCAAAACAACACGTTAGACGGTATTATTAATTCGCTTGCCGCTTAAGGTTCTGTACATGTGGCAGGCTTGAGCAGTACTGTCACGTAATGCAGGATCGTGGTAGATCCGTACTCGTTCGCCTCTGGTATCAGCTTTCACTCCCTCATTGATATATCCGATTCCCGTCGCTTCCTGGCTGCCATGATCTGAAGTAATGATAATTTCAAAGCCTTTGTCTAATAATTCTGCAATTTTTTCTTTGAATTTCCAGTCGGTTAGCCAGCCATCTACGACCATATTCAAAGCAGACATTCCATTTTTTATACCGTGCATTTGCTCATCAATAAAATTTATGACGAACCCGGCTACTTTAACGCTTGGTGGAGTTATCAAGTCTTGCCATGCGTCATTTGATAACGACTCAATTTTTTTGGCATAATTAATTTCGCGTTTGGCTAAACCTTTACCCTGCCAATAATCCAGCCATAGCTGCTCCTCTTTGCTGGTAGTCAGTAAAGACTCTGCAAAGGCAAAAGGCTTCTTGCCAGAGAATAAGGCCTGTCGTGATATGGATGTAATCGTTGGAACCCAAGAGAAACAGGCATGTTCTTCCAAAGATATATTAGCACACATCTGCAAGTGATTACGCAATAATGGCCACTGTCGAGCGCCCATGCCATCTAAAACCAATAGACATATTTTTTTGCCACTATCCACGCGCCGTGATAGCCAATCAGGGACTTTATGCAACATTGCAGGATAGCGAACCGTGGGAGTAGTTTGTAATTTTATAAAATTTAAACGTAGCCATTTCTGAAATAGAAAATCTGCAGTGGTGTTTAATTTCTTTATTTCTTCGAAAAGAGCAGCAACAGGAGGTTGTTTTTTGTTTTCATAAAACAATGCATTCATAATCCCAAGCGAGTGGGATTGCTCAAACCAAAATTCAGTGTTAATACTTTCTAACTCACATTGTTCAAAGTAAGCCTTGGTATTTTTCAATAAAAGGCTTATCCGTTCGCGTTCGGTTATCTCAGGCTCTTTAGCTATACCAAACCAGGCCCAATGTCCTGCGGGCAGGCCGTCTGTTTTCACCGGTTTGATAATGCCCTCGGCAAACAAATTGTCAATAAAAACACGGATGTCACTATCTGCAAATGGTACTACAAGTTTCTCGCTTGGCCACGCCGTACTTGCAATAGCATTAGGTAACTCACTATGCAGATACATTTCCCATTGTTGCTGCAAGAAATCAAAAAATGCACTCTTGTTTGGAATTAATGCATTAAAGTCCCAGCATTTAAATTTCGGCGAAAGACTGAGCAGGCGAATGAGGCGCTCTTCAATCTGCGTTGGCATCTCAATACCAACATAGTGTTTTCTGATTAACAGCCTAACAAGGTCTGTATTAGTTTGGATCGTTTCAGGGGCTATGCGATAAATATGGCGAAGTAAGAAGTCGAGGCTGGACTGCAGATTCAGTTTGCCAGGCGTATATAATTTCAGTGCATCCATTGCCGACTGGAGTAGCGATGCAGGGAGCAATCTGATGGCCGATAAATCAATGTCTTGAAAAAACTCAGATAAGTGAAAGTTAATTTGACTTGAGTCGACCTGAATGTCACAGGGGATAAATAGCTCTCCCTCTTGATCCAGACGGATTAAGAGAGAGTTTTTTTTAGTCCGTTTCCTCCATGCTTCATACGTTAGTCGAAGTGCGAGAGGATCCTTGTCATCAAATAAAATTGCATCCTTTTTTTGCAAGGCAGAGGATATTTTAGGCTCAAAGAGCAGTCCATCAGGATCGTTAACGATGTAAACAAACGAACCATCCAAGTTTACTTTTTGAATAACATCATCCTGCCAAGTCATATTCATCCTTTAATTTCAAAAACGGCGTGCAGCATCATGTCCGGAATCGCGTTGCGCTTTTTGTCCAGCTCCTGACGCCACAGTGCATATTCACTATTAAGTTGACGCAAACGGTATTGACGAACCTCTGGTAATCCAACGCGCTCTATCGCGCGTTTTCGTGAGTTAAATGAGTATTCGCCTTTCTCATACTGGTTATCTAGATCAGTCTGAGTGGCAGCCAACATGCTCTCGAAAATCGTTTTGCCTTCCTGTTGCGCTGCCTGATGTAGCAGGGTATAGACTGACTGATGTTCAGCCGGTGCGGCGGCCAACTCTTGAGGCAAGATGTCGAACTCTTTACTACAGACCGCATCCCAGACTCGCTGCGACGCAGTAGCATAATACTGACCATTCGGTTTGATATAGACCGGCATGTATTGGCAGCGACGCTCTTGGCCTGCCACCAGGCGGATACTCCACAATGCCCAGTAACCATTGGCTCCCGCTGGTAACGACTTTACCCTGACACAGGGGATCTGTTGTGCTTCACTCCAGACCGGCAATTGGCTACATAGCCCTCTGATCTTGGGGTTTTCCAATGTGAGATGAGTAAGCTCGGGTCGTTGCTGGGCCTCTTTACCCATAAAGGTGACGCCACTCCATGCTGTGCCATCAGGCCAGATTAGAGTATGTCCACCTTCCTGATCCTCAATGAAATCTGTCGATTGCTGCATGCTGCGTTGCCAACGCAAGTAATTGGCAACCATGCTCTGTATCCAATAAGGCAGCGGGTGGTTCAGGGCTTGGCGATAGTCGTCGGCAGATAAGGGATCATCACCGCCAAACAGCGCATCCTGCTGCCGCTTATCGACTGCGCCGTCTCTTAATGTAGCCAAGGCTTTGGCTAGCTCCTGATCCATTAACGTAGGATCCGTGATAGAGGCGATAAACAATTCATCAAACAAATGATTGGCGGCGGAGGAGTCCAAGACATCGCTGGTCTTATCAACACCAAACTCATCCAGGATGATCTGCAACTTGGTCTCGAGAACTTCACGAACCCTGTGCTCGACAGTATCTTCAAGCACGAAATTCAGGGCTCGAACGATATGCCGTTGGCCGATACGGTCGACGCGGCCAATTCGCTGTTCCATGCGCATCGGGTTCCAGGGCATATCGTAGTTCACAATTACATGGCAGAACTGCAGGTTCAAACCTTCACCACCGGCATCGGTGGAGATCAGAATGCGGATGTCACTGGCAAAGGCGGCTTGCACTTTTTTGCGCTCTGCCAGATCCATTGAGCCGTTGAGACAGACCACACTGATCCCCCGTTCAATAAAGAACTGGACTAGCATCTCTTGGGTTGGCACAAACTCGGTAAACACCAACATCTTCAGATGTGGGTTACCCTCTTCTTGCTGGAGTCGGTATAACCACTCGAGCAGCGCTTCGGCTTTGGCATCATTTTCGGCACTGACGCACTGCTCCGCTAATGCTAGTAGGCGGCGAACCTCATTTTTCTCATTCTCCAGTGAGGCTTGACACTGTGCTAATAACTCATCCAACTGGGCTTGACCATCCAGATCTGCCCACTCATCGGCAAAGGCAAGGGGCAACTCCTCTTCAACCCGCTTGTTTTCCAACACATGGAGTCGGCGAGCAAGGGTGCGGGCGATGGCCGCACTGCTGGAGCTAACCAAGCGCTGCATCAGGATCATTAAAAAGCCAATGGCATTTTGCTGTTTGGCTTGCGCCTGATTGTAACCCTCCTTGATGTACTCGGTGACCTCTTCGTAGAGATGACGCTGCAAGGCATGCTGATCTTGCCAAGCCACCGCGACCAGTTCGGTTTGTCGGGGGTTAAACAGCTGTTTGCCTTCGCCATCAATGGCGATCCGCTTTTCAGTGCGGACCACAAAGGGTTGCACCCGCTCTTGGGTCACAGAGCCCACATCCGGGAAGGCTTCGGCATCCAGAAGTGCCATCAGGCGATGGAAGGCATCACTTTTGCCTTGATGGGGAGTGGCGGAAAGCAGCAACAGGTAGGGGGCGACGTCGGCCAGTCCCTGACCCAACTTGTAGCGAGCGACCTGATCGGTACTGCCGCCGAGCCGATGTGCTTCATCAATGACGATCAGATCCCACCCGGCGGCCAACAGATCATCAAACCGTAACTTGTTGTATTCATTTAGCTGTTTAAGTGTCCAGCCTTTGCGGCTTTCGATGGGCTTGATACTGTCAACCGGGCAGACCACCTGATCATGGCGCGACCAGATATTCTCCTGCTCATGTTGCGGTTTTTGCTCACTGGGCAGCAGCAGCTGAAATGACTCGTTAAAGTGAGTCTGCATTTCGCTGACCCACTGACTAACCAACCCTTTTGGCGCACAGACCAAAATGCGCTTGGCCAAGCCGCGCAATTTCAACTCTCGCATCACCAGCCCAGCTTCGATGGTTTTTCCCAGGCCAACTTCATCGGCAAACAGATAACGCACCTGTTTTTTACTCATCGCCTTGGTGAGCGCCTTGAGTTGATGTGGTAGCGGGATCACATTTGATTCGATCGGGGCTAACAGTGTGTCTTCTTGCTGAGCGTTGGCAATTTTCGCGGCAGTGGCTAGATAGCAGAATGCCTCAGCCGTCACCACTGGCTGTGCGGGCCGAGGGGTGAGATCGACAGCCGGTACCTTGAGTACCACATCTTGTTGCTGCAACCAAACGCGATAAAACCGCAGGCCCCAGAGGCCAGCGGTTTCAATCACTTTGACATACTGTTGATGAGCCTGGCTCCAAGCCCAGTCTCCTACCTGCCACATGGCGGTTTACCACTCATCGTCAGCATCGACCTGGCTTAGAGTCACTGCCTGGTCGTAGTACATCAGCAATACCGGATCCTCTTCCAGCACATTGTTGGGCAATTTCTCGGCCACGGAGATCAAGGCGGCAAACTCCTGCTGTTCCCAGAATTTCTTAAAGCCCACTCGCACAGCTTCTATACGGAACACTTTGAGTTTTTTCTTGGCAGCCTTGTACTCTTCAAACTCCTTAAGCAAGGATTTTTCGCGCAACTTCTCCAAGTCACCGGCCTCATTGGGGTCAGGAACGTACCAACAGTCTTTTGCTTTGATTTTCAGTTTAGGATCACGCCTTCCCACTTCATTCAGTTCTTTCGAGTTAGCCATGATATTTGACAATATTTGATGAGGGATTTCATCTTTACCGTCGTAACGTAAGAAGTTTTGTTCAAGCAACATTAAAAGCTCTAAACGCTTTTCGGTTTTACTCCACCCGCTAATTTCTTTCATGAAATGAGGGTGTAACTCTTGAAATGACTGAGGTTTATCTTTAAGCGTATCTCTCAACCATTGACGAGCCGATGCTTCATCTGTAATAAATAACTTTATTTGTTCAACCCCAACGGATGAAGCTCTGTTTTTATCATACTCTACAGCTTGACTAGGTAAAAAATACATTCCATCACGCTTATAAAAACGTTCTTCTAATCCTTTGTAAAAGGCTGATGCACTGTATGGTACAGTAATCCCTCGTTGCACATGAAATGCTAACATACGGTCATACAACAAGTATTCTTTACGTTCAAAAAGAACTTCTGAACGTCCATTTTTATCAACAAATACAGGCAAGTTCTCAAGATGAGAACGAACAAAACTCCATACTCCATCCTCAGTCCCTGCATTCAATTTAAAACTACTTTCAAAATCGTAATTTTGTTTGTATGCAGAAATAATTAAATCCTGTTTAACCGTACCGGCTTGCGTTAGCTGTTTTGTTGTCCCTTTCTTTTTATCTAGAGTTCTAACATCCGCAATGACAAAACCAGCAACACCTAATGCCTCTTGTATAGCAGCCCAAACTGAATTCCTAGAGTTATGGAATTCAACAACAATCCAATGCCCTGGTTTAAGAACACGATAACACTCCGCAAAAACCCTCTTCATGATCACTTCAAATTCTTTAAGGTCTTTCCCTTGTGTTTTTGCAATAACCGCTTCTTGTTGCTGTTTTGTAAAAACATTCAACCATGACTCAATCAAAAAGTTTAATTCAGAGTAAATTAGATTATCCCCAAAAGGAGGATCAGTAAAAATAAAATCAATTGAGTTATCCGGCAGGTTAATAGATGCCGAGCTACCTGTCGAAACTGCATATTTTTTTTGATATGGCAAGTCAATCAATGCTGCTGAAAGATCCTTGATTTTTTCAGAGAAAAAATAAAATGGCGATATCTCAGCTTGAATCGGACCGATAAACAAAGTACCAGCTAAGGGGCCTACATGTCGATTGTGCTGCTGCATGTATCGATTAAGTCTCGATACACGAGAAAGCGATGCCGTAAACCAAAACACCAGCTTTGACTTTAACTGACTTAATTCCACTCTATCTATTCGATTCCAAATCTCATTTATTATCAAATAATTTCTTAAAGTATAAAAATGGTGTGAATTCGTGACACCAGTATGATAACTGGATCTCCATTGCTCACCCCAACATCCATCTTTAAATAGCATCTTCTGTGTTTTTACAACATCCCCAATGGATATTTCATCTATTTTCTTAAGCATATCAATATCGAAATCTGAGATCGGCAACTTCCTCAAGTTTCTACCACCATAAATAGATGCTACAGCCTTAAGCACAGGTATGCTTTTTATCCTCTGTATTGGTTTTTTAAGTATTGGATCAAATATATTTTCTAATTTTGGTGACATTGATTGCTTTGATACATGACTACCGCATGATGGGCAAGGAACCATTTCTTTAAGACCACCAATAGACTGCGCTCCCTCTATATCCCATATGAGGACGTCTGCACTACAATGAGCACAAAGATAAACGTCTGACCATACAAAATACCTAACCTCATCATCATTTCCTGATGAATTAGTAGAGTACATCCAACCTAAATCTTGTCTAACTTCATCTAGTATCTTTTTAGCTACTTGTTGAAATTGTCTTGATTCATGACCACTTTGAACAGATGCTGCTATATGTGTAGCAGTGGGAGATAAATCCTGAAGAATTACCTGAACATCGCGAGAGGACTCAAGAGCCGCAACACCAGTCATTCCTGTACCACAAAATGGATCTAGAATGACATCACCATCACGACAAAAATGATCTATTAATGGTCTGATCGCTCCTGGTGGAACCTTTGTTGGATAAGAATGGACATTATATATTGGTTCATTTTTTCCTTGACTAACATCACTAGCAAGAGGTTCTCTTTTGTAAGAACCATCTATCGATAATTTACTGCTATCATTAACAATAAACTCATCAAGGAATGGATTTGGGCAAGCAGTGTAATACGGTGGGTCGCTTAGGTTTAAAATATCCACATCACTGCCGATGGGAAAACCTTCAACTTTACGAAATTCAGGATCTTTTAGTTTTTCCGCTAACAGGGCTAAAAAATAGTCACGGCGAGCCTGATCGCTGGCAAAAGTTTTTCCCAAGCAGGTCACAGGGTTTGACACCTGATCAGGTTGTGGCATATCACTGGGAAATAAACTGTCTTGTTGCATGGTACTTCCTATAGCTGGTGCGGTTTAATACCACACCAGCGATTTTTTATTAATCGATGATGATACGAACTTTCGCGATATCCTTGCCCTGACAGAGCTTGGCAAGCAGTTGATTGAAACGATCACTCACTTCTTTGTGACTGAGAGGAAGTCCTTGTCCGAGCCCTTTCACCAGGTCCGTGGTGCTAATTCGCACCTCTTCTAAACCAGCCAATACCAAGTTCACAATCTGTACAAAGCTGAAATCTAATGGGTCAGGTAGCTGACCTTGCTGAATAAAATTACGTATTAACTGCGCCTGTTCTGATTTGAGCAGATCCAGATTAATAAAGGGGTCATCAAGCAGGCTGCTCAGGTTACTGAGCCAATCACTTTGCAGGCTATCGAGCCGTTGCTCCAGGCTTTTCAATTGTTCACTGGCTGGAGCTTTGCCGATCTCTTGGCGAGCATTGAACTCCATGGGGTTGGCATTCATCGCCAGCAGCTTAGGGTCGATAGGCTTTGCTGCTTGCAATTGCGCAGCATCTTTACGCCACTCGGCTAGTTGCTGAGCCGGGAGCAAGGCGATACCACTTAAGATCTCCAACTCATTCAAGCGTTCGTCATTCAGCAGCTTGGCTTTGGTCTTCTCTTCGTTGCCGTCAAGACGCGCTCGCATATAGAGCTCAACATAGTGTTTGGCATAGTCGGTTTTCAGTGCCGACAACGTGTTGATTTGCTCGGCCTTAAAGCTGTCATCACCACGCAGCGACGGATTGGCCAAACCTTGCCGTAAGGCATCACGCGCCTGCTTGACTTGCTCTTGCCAAGCGTGTGATTCAGGCAGTACCTGCTGCGCCTCTTTGAGGTAGGCGCATAAGGGGGTTAGATCGCCCACTACGGTTTTAAGCTGCACAAAGTTGTGCCATGCCTGCAGCATCTGCTGGTATGTGGCGATGTCAGCCGCCGTCACCTTAAGGTTTTTCAGCTTGCCGGGTTTATCGTAGCGCGCAATGGTTTCCAAAAAGTTCTTCAGCTCGCTCAGCTGGGTAGAGAGCGTCTGCTCCTCGCTCTCTTCCAGTACTGATTGCCCCCACAGTGGCAAGCGATCCTTAACGCTCTGCTGCCCTTTGACTAGCTCGTTAATCAGTACCTCGGTGCGCTTTAACATTTCACGCACCACGTCTTCATCGCCTTGCTGAATTGAGGTGGCTAGGCCATCGTTCATCTCCAGCAGGGTGAGTAGGGCTTTTAAGGCGGTGATATTAAAATCCTTGGGCGCCTGGATATGTTTAAAGTCTCTGAGCACATCAAAGGCGATGGACTTGAACTTGACCACATCGCTGGCGGTCAAGGTATGGCCGACCACCACCAACTCAAGCTCACCGCTGTAAACCAAACAGGCGATCAGCACCAGAAGCCATTCTGGCTCCAGGCGGAAGCTATCTGGCTTAAAGTAGAGGCGGGAATTGATAGCCTCCAACAACTCTGCCTGGTTGACCACTTGCCCTTGTTGCTTGTTTTGCAAGACGGCCAAAACGGCTTGGCCGTAGCGCGATTGTAGTGGAGCGATTTTATCACCATCGAGTAATTCCAGTGCATCGAGCACGGCATTGGCGCGCTTGGTTGAAGCCCCACCGGAGACCACACTTAACGCATCTTTGGCTGCACTTTCGATGTTCTCGTAGGTGATCCATTGGCTGAAGGTGGGATACTCGGGCGCCAACGCTTCAAAGTGATTGGCCAAAATGTTGCTGGCAACGGCTTCGAAGATATCTTTGAGACTGCCGATCTGGCTATCGCCAAGCCCGGAAATACTGCGAACCGAGGTGCCTTTGATCCAGTCCATCATCGGCTTACTTTGCCCATCGTATTGGGCAATATAGGCATCCTTGAAGTGGCTCTTTAGCCAAGTCTGCATCTCTCTGAGATAGCCTTCAGCCTTGAGTTTGTACACATTCTTGGCATTGCCCGTGGCCGAAGCATGTAAGTCGATAGCTGCTGCGTAGTAGTTCAAGCAACGATCAAACTCGGCGTCGGCGTTTTGCAGGACAAACAGCACTTCATCGCTACGGATAAACTCTTTTTTCAGCTTGGGCGGGTTGTAGGGCTGAATAAAGTACATGTAATAGTCGAGCGGCGGTTTGGCTGTCTCGCGCTCATTAGGAGAGCCGAGGAACATCCAGCCGGGGCGGTTGACGTTACGCTCCAACCATTTGAGCTCGTGCCGCCACATCTGAATATTCGGTTGCTGGGTATCAGTTTCCTCCAGGATTTGCAGCATGGCTTCACGATAAGCACCATTACGGCTGTCATCGGTCAGCAAGGGCACCTTGTTTTCGATATAGGCATCAAAATCTTCGGTCTTTTTCAAATCCAAAAAAAACTGATCATTGGCCTTGTTCTTCGAGAAGAACTGGCCGTTGACGGTTTTGCGGATCTTGGTCAATACCGCAACGATCTGGGTTTCCAAATTTTTGCTCTTTTCCCCTGGCAACTTTTCGATGCCGGGTAGATAGAGGCAAAGGGAATCACGCAGTTCGGCGGCTGTAGCCCCCATCTCGTTATAGACATCACCCACGGACAAACGATGGATGGCCAATCCGGCGACCAAGCGCTTGGCAAAATCGATCTCTGTCGCGGTGGGATAGGCTTGATCGATTCGCGTAAACAGGGTCTCACCGACCTCAATAACCTGACCGATCTCTGGGTTGGTTTTGGCGCTAGGGTCGCCTCTGAGCTCATCCCAGTAAGTGTCGTAAGAAAACACTCCCGGCTTATCGACAGGTACAACCTGTTCCATCAAGGCTTGCATCTGGCGCGAGAGGCTACGCAGTACCTGGCGTTGCTCAATACCCGCGCCCCGAACTCGCTCGAAGGTGTTGATGTAGTCAGGGTGCACTGGGAACATGCGCACAAACTCGTCGAGGCGTTCGTTCATGCGCTCAAAGCAGGGGGTGAATTGCTGCAGATATTCGCGGATCCAATGCAATTGCTGGGCATCTTTTTTGAGCAGACGTTCAGCGACGACATATTTGATATCGTCACGGGTAATCAGCACCTGTTCGGCCCGATCACGGATACGTTTGACTTCTTGAGTGGCGAATGCAAGTTGCGTGCTATCGAAGATAGCTTCTTGCACACCGCAGATGAAACGGAAACGGGTACCATCGATAACTTCACCCATCACACGCATCATGGCCATATCCAACGGCAGTTGCTGCTGATTACGAGAGCGCAGGTAATCGAGGATCTCGTCACAAATCAGCAGCAAACCTTGGTCGGGATAACGCTCGTGAAACAGCGCCATCATCTCTTCAAAGTAGGGTTTATGATTGGATGAGATCTCATCCATAGCCGGAAATTGGTAGTCAATACCCATCTCAGCCAGGCCAGATGTCAGGTTATCTGTGACAATATCGGCAAAGGCTTTTTTGCTAGCACCGACTTCAAAGCGGATGACTTTGAACTTGCCTGAAATCTTGTTCGCAGCTTCGCGAACCTTGTTATTGGTGATGAACTGGGCCAGTTCTGGAAACTCTGCGACGGCCGAGATCACCGACATCAAATGTGATTTACCGGAACCGTAGTTACCGACTACCCAGAGAGATTTGTTATCAACGGACTCTTCAAACTGCAGTTGTGGGATGATGATGTCCGCCAGCTTTTGCGACATTTTGTCCGAGATTACATATGAGGCCACCAACTGTTGAGCCTTTGACTGTTCTGCCGACTCTTTGAGTTTGATGATGGTGGTGACGGGCTCAAACTGAATGAGCTCCCCGTACTTTTTCATTTTTATCCCCTTTGCTCGGTAACGTGAATGATAGGCACATTGGCCAAATCATTCGCAGAGTAAGATTGATAGTCGTCCCGTCCGGGGACGGAAAAGGTTAGAAATCGTTCTGTAATCTGACCAGGCCAGATGGCTACGATAGGTTTGAGGCGAGCTAAATCTTGGAGCTGACGCAGTGGGTCTAGTTCCAACGTTGGCTCAAACAAAACTTGGATCCGGTCTAGCCATACAACATCAGACGCTATGCCATTCAGCATTTGAGCAATGATGTCTGAAACATGGCGAGACCGGTCATTGCATGATAGCGGTAACAGCCGCTCACATAACTGTTCTGAAAGCTCAAGATATGTCAGCCCTTCTGTTTGACGAGCAGACCTGATGATTTGTGTAGGTGAGTTGATGACTAGCACCAAGGCGCTAGATTGGACACTCATTCTCAACAGGGCCTTGTTGGCTTCCGCTTGCAGCTCGTATGCCGAAGATACGCTTGTTACATGGATTGGTTGCCCGAGCATCGCTCTCTGCTTAATGACACAAATAAATTGGCATATTCTAGCGATTTCAACTTGGTCTGTCTCATCAGAAACCGTGAGATAGCGTGTCTTTATGAATCGCCCCGGCTCTCCAACTGACTTGGGATCCACATAACCACCCAGCTGGATTCAAGGCTGAGACACAGATTGTGACCAATACTGACTTCTTTGTTATCTATTAGCGCCATGGTACGCCATCAGTGGCATGCGGGACTTGCGCTGGTTCAAAGGTGGTGCGCTATAATGCCTGTATATAAATACAGGTGTTGTTGCCATGAAGCTGTTAATCCCAGACCCATCACCCGCCGAGGTGACCATCCCGCTGTTCTTGCACCGCGCCTCTTGCGGTTTTCCCAGCCCAGCCAGCGATTATCTGGAAGGGAAGTTGGACCTCAACACCCACTGCGTGGCCCACCCTGCAGCAACCTTCTATCTGCGTGCCGAGGGGGAGAGCATGACCGGGGTCGGCATCTTTCCCGGTGACTTGCTGGTGGTCGATAAGAGCCTCACCCCGCGACATGGTGATGTGGTGATTGCACTACTCGATGGCGGCTTCACGGTAAAGACCTTGCAGCTCAAGCCGAGGTTGCGGCTGTTGCCAGCCAATCCGGCGTTCACGCCTATCGACCCTTGTATGAGCCTCTCCCTGGAGTTGTTCGGAGTGGTCACCCATGTGATTGGCAATCTGAGACAGCGTGATGGCTATAGCGCTCGTTGATGTAAACAACTTCTACGCCAGCTGTGAGCGGCTGTTTCGCCCTGAGCTGCGTGGCCGCCCGATCGTTGTGCTCTCCAACAACGATGGATGCGTGGTGTCGCGCAGCCCCGAAGCCAAGGCGCTGGGTATCAAGATGGCCGGGCCCTACTTCAAGATCCGCGAGCAGTTCGAGGCGCATGGCGGTGTGGCATTCAGCTCCAACTACGCGCTCTATGGAGACATGTCTGGCAGGGTGATGAGCACGTTGGAGACCATGGCCCCCGAGCTGGAGGTCTACTCCATCGATGAAGCATTCCTGTCACTGTCAGAGTCGTTTGCCGGGGACCTGACAGCCTATGGGCAACAGATCCGGCAGCGAGTTTGGCAGTGGACCGGCCTCACGGTAGGGGTTGGGATCGGCCCCACCAAGACCCTCGCCAAGCTGGCCAACTATGCAGCCAAGAAGTGGCCTGCCACGGGCGGCGTCGTGGACTTGCGTGACGAGCTGCGCCGTGCCCGGCTGATGGCTATCACCCCGGTGGACGAGGTGTGGGGCATAGGACGGCGCTTGGGGGCCAAGTTGGTGGCACAAGGCATCAACACCGTGGCTGACCTGGTGGCTAGCGATGCCAAAGGGTTACGCGCCCAATACGGCGTGGTGGTCGAGCGGATCGTACAGGAGCTGCGTGGCCTGCCTTGCGCAGAGCTGACCGTTGAACCGGCGGCGAAGCTGCAGATCCTCTCGAGCCGTTCCTTTGGTGAGCGCGTGACTGACCGTGGAGAAATGGCCCAAGCATTGTCAGGCTTTATGGCTCGCGCAGCCGAGAAGCTGCGGGCCGAGGGGATGTGTTGCCAGCGGGTGCACCTGTTCGTGCGAACCAGCCCCTTTGACGAACGAGCGCCTTACTACAGTGAGCAGGCTGGCGTCCGGCTGGTCTGCCCTAGCGATGATACCCGGTTGCTGCTGCAGCAAGTGAACGTGCTTCTACCGCAGATTTGGCGCGACGGTTACCGTTATCAGAAGGGGGGCGTCATGCTGAGTGAGTTCACCCCCAAGGGGCAACAACAGGCAGATCTCTTTGCCCCGTCCTCCGCTCAATCAGATGCGCTGATGGCAGTGATGGACCAGATCAAAGCCAAGGGATTGGGGCGCGTAGGCTTTGCCAGCCAAGGCACTGGGTCGCCTGAGTGGATGATGCGACAAGAGCACCTGAGCCCCTGTTACACCACCCGCTGGGAGGACCTGCCGGTGGCGAGGTAAAAGCCACAGAAGGTTGAAACAGTCTATTCAAAGCTCGCTGGACAGGTAAATTTTGGACGGGAAATTTTTTTCCAAACGAGGAACTGATACAACAGAGAGCGCCAACTTTCGCAAGAGTCAGTTACCTTTTGAGAAAGGTGAGAGTTAAAATTTCCTCCACGGCCAATTAACCACATATGACCATTCCAGCCCAGATAACACTATGTTATTGCAGAAGTTCTGATGTTAGGCATACGGTTAGGCATATATTAATTTTCTGAATTGGCGATTTTAATTTAAGATCAATTAGTTAGTCATTAGGTTCAACATCCCCCAGCCCACCAAACGTTTGGAAAGGGCCACTTCGCAAGAAGTGGCCCTTTTTGTATCCTTTTTCTGGCTTTCAGAGGATGTAACCGCCCCAAGAGCACAGTGCATGACCAGACCTGAGGCCAAAGGCTCTGCGGGGGTGGCTGCATTTGACATGGGCCAGCTCCAGGTGGCGTCGCCAGCAAAAACCGGCGAGTGAAGCAGCAATTTGCCCGGGCGCTGTGGGCCACGCCATCAGCCCAGCGCCTCCATGGGGTTGAAACAACCTCGAGGGTTCGCCCCCGAGAATCTTCCACTAGCCGTTGGCAGTGGAAGGCTGGGTCAGATGAACGACGGGATTTTCGGAGAAGAGGTAGCGGTCATCCTCCATTTCGTCATCGAAGATGGTGGCCTGGAAGAGCATCTGCTTGGTGTTCTCCAGGTGCTGCCACATGGCCAGCTTGGCCGCCTGCGGATCCTTGCGCATCAGGGCCTTGAGGATCTGGTCGTGATCGTCGCACCAGCTGGAGATGGCCTTGTCGTCGATATGCTCGTGGAGCTTGCGCCAGTAGGGGTTGCGCTCGCAATGCAGCCAGGGAGCCAGGGCTTCGGGGTGGGCGAGATCGTCGTCAAGCGCGGCTCTGAGCCTTGCCTGGTGGTCACGGCAGCGCAGCAGATCGAAATCGCCGCCCTGCGGTTGTCCCCCGAACAGGTGATCGACACCACGGCGGCGGGCGACTCCTTCAGCGCCGGTTATCTCGCCGCACGCCTGCAAGGGGCCGACGTCGCCGACGCCGCCCGGGCAGGCCACCGCCTGGCGGCGGCCGTCATCCAGTATCCGGGGGCCATCATTCCCCCCTCCCACATGCCATCACTCAAGGAAACGCACCATGTCTGATCTCATCGCCCGCCTCGAAGCCCTCAAGGTGATCCCCGTCATCGCGCTGAAAGATGCTGCCCAGGCCGTCCCTCTCGCCCGGGTGCTGGTGGAAAATGGCCTGCCCGCCGCCGAGGTGACCTTCCGCACCCCCGCCGCCGCCGAGGCCATCCGCCAGATACGCGCGGCCTACCCGGATCTGCTGATCGGGGCCGGCACCGTGCTCAACCGCGAGCAGGTGGATGCGGCCGTTGCGGCGGGCGCCGACTTCATCGTCAGCCCCGGCTTCAACCCGACCACGGTGCAGTACTGCCTGGACAAGGACGTCACCATCATCCCCGGGGTCAACAACCCCAGCCTGGTGGAGCAGGCCATGGAGATGGGGCTGCGCCACCTCAAGTTCTTCCCGGCCGAGCAGTCTGGCGGCACCGCCATGCTCAAGGCCCTGGGCGCCGTCTATCCGGTGCGCTTCATGCCCACCGGCGGCGTGACGCCGGCCAATCTGAAGGAGTATCTGGGGCTGAATGCCGTGATCGCCTGCGGCGGCACCTGGATGGTGCCGGCCAAGCTCATCGACGAGGGCAGGTGGGAAGAGCTGGCCGCCCTGGTAAGAGAGGCAGTGGCGGCCCTGTGATCATCGGTTGAGCGTGGGAAGGTCTGCCCTCCCCCGGATGTGTTGAAGAGCCACTTCCCGCGAAGTGGCTTTTTTATGCCCTGCAAGGGCTGGAGATCAATGTGCGGTGCGGTTGCAGCAGTCTGCCAGCGGCTTATTCCCCTGCGTCATCGGGCGTCAACACCAGCCTGCGCCAGGGCCCCGTGATGTCGCAATGACCCGTCTCTTCGGTGTTCTCCCAGCCCAGGCGATGATAGAAAGCCATCGCCGTGGTGTTGCGCATGGCCACCTTGAGGGAGGCCGGGGAGGGGTATCCGGCCAAGCCGGCGGCAAGCAAGGCCCGCCCCATGCCCTGCCCATGCCAGTCCGCCACCACGTAGAGATGATGCACGAAGCTCTCGGCCCCCCAGATGGAGACGAATCCGCACGGGCTGCCCCCTTTCTCCGCCACCCAGATCTCCTCGCCCCGGGTCTGCTCGGCAAAATCCTCGAGCCGGAACAGGGCGGGATCAACCCAATGGAAGGCCTGGCGCCTTCCCTTGAGGAAGAGCTGCGCCAGCATGGGCTCGTCAGCTTCCGTCATCATTCTGATCATGACACCATCCTTGCGTTGCGTGCTTGTCGCTTCCCACTCTCGATGGATCCCGCCGTGCTGTCAAATCGGCAATGTGGACCCTCTTGAATACGTAACCGTGTGACACAGGGCTGCCTATTTTATCGCCTCAGGGGCTATACTGCCGAGGTCCCGTCCATGACTGGTTTGAGGTTCACTGATTTATGGATAACAAGCAAATTGAAGGCAGTATTCTGGTACCCGCCCACATTGACGATGTCTGGCGGGCCTGGACCACGGAGAGCGGGCTGCGCAGTTTTCTGGCGCCGGAGTGCCTCATGGTCCCGGAACCCAACGGACCGTTCGAGATCTATTTCAGACCCGATGCTCCCCTCGGCGAGCGTGGCAGCGAAGGGTGCCGGGTGATGGCGGTCATGCCCCATGATCTGCTCAGCTTCAGCTGGAATTTCCCTCCCCAGTTTCCCCACATTCGTCAGCAGAAGACCCAGGTCAGCCTGCGCTTCGTGCCGGAGGGCCAGGGCACCCGACTCCACTTCCTGCAGACCGGCTGGGCGCAGGATCCGGACTGGGACCAGGGCTATGCCTACTTCCGGGAGGAGTGGCTGGAACTGAGTCTGCCGAGGCTTCAGTACCGTTTCACCCACGGCCCCATCGACTGGAACAACCCGCCGGGCAAGCAGCAGCTGAAATCCCTGGCCCAGTGACGTCCATTCAAGCGATGGGCATGGCATGAAAAAGGACCCGCTCAGGGTCCTTTTTCATGGATGGGCAGGCGGTCACTCCACCGGCTCTTCATCGAACAGGGGGTGATAGAGCACCTCGCCCCTTACCCCGTCGAGCCCGCCGGGTTGCAACTCCATCGCCATGAAACACTCCGTCGGCACCTCATAGATGCAGTGCAGGCCGAAGTCGCTGGCAGGCCGAAAGCCGAAACGGGCGTAGTAGGCGGGATCCCCGAGCACCACCACCGCCTTCCAGTCCATCTCCAGTGCCGTGTCCAGCCCTTCCCGCACCAGATCCGAGCCAATGCCCTGCCCCTGCCAGTCGGGATGCACGGCCACGGGTGCCAGTCCCAGCCAGGGCCCTTCCTGTCCCTCAATGGTGATCGGGCTCAGCATCAGGTGCCCCATGAACTCGTACTCTTCCTCCTCGACCATGGTGACCACGGCGGCCCCACATTCTCGCAGGCGGTTGACCAGTTCGGCCTCGTCGGGACGACCAAAGGCGGCACTCACCAGCTCATAGACTGGCAGCATGTCGCCGGGACGCTCGGTTCTCAACATACAGCGTTACTCCTCGTACAGCAGGGCGGCCATTATTCCACAGAAGTGGTGCGCCTCTTCACTGCCTTTGTCTGAAAATGGGAGGGCGGACTCAGGAAAACGCCTGACAGACCCCGCACCAGGCTTCGCGATGACCGCCCTTGCGCAAGCCATCAGCGTCCGTCGTCAGGCTGTCTCAATCGCCGCAGATAGGCGAGGCCCAGATCCCCGCACTCCTTGAGCAGGGCGCCACCACCATGGGCCTGCACCCCGGGCGCCTCTGGCGCCAGCATGGCCAGGGGATAGCGCCGCACCGTCAGCCCGCTGAGTGTCTGCTCGCCCTCTGTCGCCTCCCCCGCCATGAAGAGCGCCACCCCCTCATCGTGCAGTATGGCCACAACCACCTCCTCGTCATCCAGCCAGGGGGCCAGCGCCTCTTTGCGTGCATCCGTCAGGCGCGCCGGGCGATCCAGCCGCCAGTGATCGAGCTCGAGGGCGCCATCGGCCGGATCTGGCCGACGCCCGTCATGGTGCATGCCAGTCTTTTCCATCACCCGGCCTGAGGCGAGGTTGCCCGGCATGTGGCGGGCGGTGAGGGCAGGCAGGCGCCACTGTTCGAAGGCAAACGCCCTGACCAGGCTCGCGGCCCGGGTGGCCAGCCCCCTGTTCTGCCAGGGCACGCCGACCCACCATGCCAGCTCCCCGTGCCAGTGCAGGGAGAGAGAGCCGACCAAGGGAGCGGGCTCGTCTTCACGCCCCTGGGGCAGAGTCAGGGCCCAGGTGCATCCCAGCCCGAGAGCAGCCTTGCGCCCGCTCAGGGCAAGCCAGTCCCGCGCCGCCTCCGGCGAATAGGGGTGGGGGATGTTGAGGGTATAGCGGGCGAGCGCCGCATCCGAACAATAACGCAGGATGGCGCTCTCATCGCCGGGCAGCAGGGGGCGCAGCACCAGCGCGTCCTGCCCGCCAGGCTCGCGCAGCACCGGGGTCATCAGGCGGCGGGCAAGCAGGCGTTGCAGGGCAACCCCGAGGTCGTCATCGGCACCGAGGCGATGATCCGCCCCCGCGGGCCCCAGGGTGAGCAGGCCGCTCTCTCTGGCCAGGGTCAGCAGGGAGCCGGAGGCAGCGATCAGGATCTGCCGGTCCGGCTGTGTCGCCATCAGCGGGGAGGCGGCCTCCCCCAGCCAGGCGGCAAGCAGGTCGCGGGCACGGAGAATGCCATCTGGCGGGCTGACCGACCAGGGAGCCATCTCCCTCGCCTCCCCTTTGCCAAGCAGCAGCCACCAGCGGTTTCCCTGGTGCTGCCAAGCCTGCAACGCCGCTTGCCAGGAGGGGCGCCAGAGCGCACCCTCGATCAACAGATCCATTCCTTCCCCCACATCCGCCCCCCGGATCAGGCACCGGGTGCCCGGGCGGCACCACACTCCTGTCTGAGGCAGCATAAGCAGCTGCCAATGAGTTGTTAAACCATATGTTTACCATGGTTAAACGACATACCCCATGAAAAAATGCCATATGGCTGACTTGATGGCGGTCACATTCCTTCCCCTCCTCGCTTCCTATCATGCCCCCATCATGGCGTGACCAAAGACGCCCATGAAGGACAACGGATAACAAGAGAACACACTATGCAGCCAACCAGCCCACTCAAAACGGTAGTAGTCAGTACCCTGGCGACCGCCCTACTGATCTTCGTGGCCCAATCCCTCATCGGGAAGCAGGAGATCAGACTCGGCATCGCCATCATCCCCATCCTGCCCATGCTCTTTGCCGTCATCATCGGCATGATCGTCTCCGCCAAGCCCGTCAAGGATCGCATTCCCGGCTGGAAGAGGCTCTTCACCGAGCGAGAAGAGGGCTTCTGCGGCAAGATGGTGGGTTTCAGCCTGCTGATCCTCGGGACCCAGTATGCGGGGATGATCATCCCCAACCTCAAGATGATCCTGAGCGTCGGCGTACCGCTCTTCCTGCAGGAGATAGGCAACCTCCTGCCCATCCTCATCGCCATTCCGCTGGCGGTGAAGTTCGGCTTTGGCCGCCGCGCCATCGGGGCCTGCTCCTCCATCAGCCGTGAACCCTCGGTCGCGGTGATCCAGGGCAAGTTCGGCACCGGCTCCCAGGAGTACATCGGCGTGCTCGCCATCTACCTGTGCGGCTCCGTCATCGGCACCCTCTGGTTCAGCGTGCTCGGCAGCATTGCCCCCCTCACGGGGCTGCATCCCCTGGCCCTGGCCGCCGGTTCCGGCGTGGGATCCGGCTCCATGCTGAGCGCCGCCTCCGGTGCCCTCATCAACGGCCTCGACGAGGCGATGGCCCAGCAGGTGCTCAGCATCGCCGCCGCCTCGAACCTGCTCTCGTCGGCCCTGGGAGCGCTCTCCCTCACCTATCTGGGTCTGCCGCTCGCTGAAAAAATCTATGCCCTGACCGCCAAAGGAGAGAAAGCATGAAAAGCATCGTGATGGATATGCGCTTCGTCTTCCTGGCGATCCTGCTGGCCATGTTCACCCAGACCCTGACCTCGGGCCTGCCGCTGTGGCAGATGGGGGACAGCTTCGTCGCCATGTCCCTGGTGGTGTTCGCCTCCCTGGTGACCAAGCGCTATCTGCCCTCCTCCCTGCCGGCCTTTGCCTATGCCACCATCATCGGCATTCTCATCTGCCTGCCCGAGACCCCGGTGCGCGGCCTCTTCATCGATGCCGTGGCCAAGATCTCCTTCCTCTCCTGCTGCGTGCCGCTCCTGGCCTTCGCCGGCCTCTCGGTGGGCGGTCAGCTGGAGGAGCTCAAGAAGATGTCGTGGAAGGTGATCCTCATCTTCATGATCGTCTCCACCTGCTGCTTCTTTGGCGCCTCCCTGGTTGCCCAGCTCGGTTTCTCCATTCAAGGGATCATCTGATGAACCACTACCATATCGAACCTGACCTGTTGGCCCTGCGCGACTTCAGCTACGAAGTGCGCCACCACCTGCACCGCATCCCGGAATACTCCGGGGCCGAGTTCAAGACCTCTGCCTACTGCCGTGGGTTGATGGAAGAGTTCGGCTACAGGATCACCCTGTATCCCGGCTTCACCGGTTTTCACGGGGATCTGGCGGTCGACCCTGCCCTGCCCACCATTGCCTTTCGTGCCGACATGGATGGCCTGGAGATGCACGACATGAGCGAGGTGACGTTCAAATCCACCCATGAGGGGATGGCCCACAACTGCGGCCACGACTCCCACATGGCGATCGCTCTGACCGCCGCCAATTTTCTGGCCGCCAACCGCGAGCGCCTGCGGTACAACGTCCGCTTCATCTTCCAGATGGCGGAAGAGGACATGCGCGTCCCCGGGGCCGAAAAGATGGTGGAGCTTGGTTGCATGAAGGGGGTGGACGAGGTCTATGCCCTGCACAACGACGGCGCCATGGAGACGGGCACCATCAAGTTCAACCAGGGGGTCATGTCCTCCTGGGGATCTGCCTGGACGCTCGATGTGCACGGCATCTCCGCCCACGGCTCCACCCCCCACAAGGGGCTGGATGCCATCCGGGAGGCGGTGCGGATCATCGAGGACATGGACTACATCGTCGCCAAGCGCACCAGCCCGTTCAGCCCGGCGGTCTTTGGTTGCGGCATGATCAACGGCGGCACCATTCCCAACGCCATCGCCGATCATGTGCAGGCCCGTGGCACCATCCGCGCCATGGATGCCGAAACCGACCAGATCCTGAAAAACAGCTTCAGGGACATCATCGCCCAGAGCGAGCTGCGCGGCTTCAAGACCACCATGGTCCATGCCGGCTACCCGGCGGTGGAGAACCACCCCCAGGCCTGCGAGCGCCTGCAACAAGCCGCCTCGGATGTGTTGTCCAGCGACGGGATCAACGCAAAGGGCCAGCCCATGACCGGCAGCGAGGACTTCAGCTACATGATCAACGCCACGCCAAGCCGCATGGGGGCCATGTTCTTCCTCGGCAGCGGCAATCAGGCCAAGGGGATCTGCAACTACCTGCACGCGAACCCCTATTACCTGGACGACGACTGCCTGCTGGTGGGAGCCCAGATCTTCGTCAATCTGGCGACCAGGGTCGACTGACGGGCCAGGGGGATCTGCCACTACCAGCACCACGTCAATCCCCTACTACCCGGATGATGACTGCCTGCTGGTGGGAGCCCAGATTTTCGTCAATCTGGCGACCAGGGTCGACTGACGGGCCAGGGGGATCTGCCACTACCAGCACCACGTCAATCCCCTACTACCCGGATGATGACTGCCTGCTGATCGGTGCCCAGATACTCGTCAATCTGGCGACCCGAACCCCCTAAGCAGCAAGGGGGCTGCCGCACCCCGAAGCCCTGCTGGATGATGGCGATCTGCTGCTCGGCACCCGGAGCGCCGTCAATATGGTGACCACGATAGCCGGGAGAGAGGGATCACCGGGAAAAGGCAGCGCAGGACACCACTTATCACAAAAAAGAGAGGCCATTGGCCTCTCTTTTTTGCCTCTATGCAGCACATCTGACTCCCCCTGACGGCCTTCAGAGCCAGGGCAGGGTCGCAGACGGGGCGGGCGTTCCCTGGTTGAGCAGCGCCAGCTGCACCGTCTCCCGGCTCACATGGGGGGCATAGAGGTGGATGAAGTCGTACATGTAGTCCCGCAGGTGGGCGTGCCTGCGCAGGCACACATGGGCCACGCTCGAGGCGATCAGATGATCGATGTTGAGGCAGACCAGGCTCTCCCTGTCCCCTTCGTCGAACGCCGAGGTGGCGATCACCCCGACACCCATCCCCAGGCGCACATAGTGCTTGATGATGTCGCTGTCGGTGGCCGTCAGCACGATGCGGGGGCTGAGGCCATGGCGACCGAACGCCTTGTCCATCTTGGAGCGGCCGGTGAAACCGAACACATAGGTGATGAGGGGATACCGGGCCAGATCCGCCATGGCCAGCGGCTGGCAGTCCAGCAGCGGATGGCCGTGGGGCACCACCACGCTGCGCCCCCAGCGATAGCAGGGCACGGTCGCCAGCTCGTCGAACAGGTGCATGGACTCGGTGGCGATGGCCATCTCCACATCCCCGTTTTGCGCCATCTGCGCCAGTTGGGCAGGGGCTCCCTGATGCAGCTGGATGCTCACCTCGGGGTAGCGGCGGGAGAATTCGGTAATGACCGCCGGCAGCTTGTAGCGGGCCATGGTGTGGGTGGTGGCGATGCGCAGCACCCCGCTGGTGGCCAGCTGATCCCCGAGGGAAAGCTGGCCAATTTGCTCCACCTGGGCCACCACTCCCCTGGCCAGCTCCATCACCTGCTCCCCCATGGGGGTCAGGCCCGACAGGTTCTTGCCCTTGCGGGTAAACAGCGCCAGCCCTAGCTCCTCTTCCAGCATCTTCATCTGCTTGCTGAGGGTCGGCTGGGAGGTATAGAGCTTCTCCGCCGTCGCCGAGATGTTGAAGTTGTTCTTCACTATCTCGGTGAAGTTCTTGAGCCGGGCGATGTTCATCAGGGTGCCAGGCGCGCGATGTGCCAGCCGTCCCCCTCGCGGGTGTAATAGAAGCGATCGTGCAGACGGTGCTCCCCGCCCTGCCAGAACTCGACGGTGTCGATGCGCACCCGGAAACCACCCCAGAAGCTCGGCAGCGGCACCTCGCCATTGGCAAACTTCTGTTTGAGTTCGAGGAACTTGGCCTCCAGCACGCCACGGGCCGAGATGCGGGTCGACTGTTTGGAGACCCAGGCGGCGATCTGGCTGTCCTTGGGACGGCTGTGGAAATACTTCATCACCTCGAAGGTGCTCATCTTCTCCACCCGACCGGTCACGTGTACCTGTCTGTCCAGGGTATGCCAGGGGAAGAGCAGGCTGATACGGGGGTTGCCCTCCAGCTGATGCGCCTTGCGGCTGCCCATGTTGGTGTAGAACACCATGCCTTCGGCATCGTAGTGCTTGAGCAGCACGGTGCGCTGCCAGGGCTGGCCATCGGCATCCACGGTGCCCACCACCATGGCGGTGGGATCGGTCAGTTTGGCCTCGCACGCCTGGGCCAGCCACTTCTCGAACAGGGCGAGGGGCTCGGCCGGCAGATCGGCCCGGTGCAGTCCACCCCTGGTGTATTCGCGACGCAGATCAGCCACATCCATCATCTTGATTTTCCTTCTCTCTTTCTCTGCCGCCCGTGCGGCGATGGGTGCAGGCATTGTGCGACGAGCGCGCCATGGGTACAAGCCTCGGGGCGGCCAAATGGCGGAGCAAAAAAAGAGGGAGGCTCATGCCTCCCTCTTTATGCCGATGACCGTCAGCCTACTGCTTGCCGTCAACCGGCGGGCAATGGGCCAGCATGCGCCGGTTGTAGTCCGCCGCATAGGCGCTCAGCCTGGCATGGGCCTCCTTCTGATCCGGCTTGATGACATCCCCGAATCCATCGAGATAGCGCACGCCGCAGCGCGCCTTGGCCGCCGCCTGCTGATCCGCCGCGATCCCGGGCGCCACCTCGCCGCGCCCGGCCCGCACGATCAGCCGGTAATCCTGCCTGGCAAGGCTGGCGCTGACCGCCTGTTCCAGGGTGTCTGCATCGGCCTGACAACCGCCGAGCAGGGTGAGCAGCAGCACCCCGGCCAGTCTCATGCCCGCCTCCGCTGCCAGCCCAGCAACGCCAGGGCCAGGGTCCAGAAGCCGAAGGCACCGCCGCCACCGCTTCCCCCCTCTTCGCCGCGCTGGGTGACCGAGAGCTTGAGGGGACTGATGGCGAAGAAGATGTTGTCGCTGCACGCCACCTTCAAGCGGGCAGTGCCATCCTGGCCCGCCGGGATGGTGACGCTCGCCGAGCCCGAGTTGGGTTTGCCGCTGGCAAGGGGAGTCCAGTTTGCCCCCTCGTCCCGGGTCATGAAGAGATCCACCTTGCTGCAGTTGATGGGGGCGGCATTGGTGCCGGCCACTTCCCAACTGATGGTCTGCGTCTTGCCCGCCCCCAGGGGGGTCACCACCGGGCTGGTCAGGGCGAAGGCCTTGCCGGTGTTGACCACCTGGATCTTCATGTCATCGCTGGCGACACCGCCCTTGCCGTCCCGCGCCGTGAGGCGGAAGTTCAGGTCCCGGTTGGTGGCAGGCCAGGCCTCCCCTATCGCCAGGGTGTTGGTGAGCAGGGAGGTGAGACTCGGCAGGGTGCGCTCCGGCACGCTGGTCGGCGCCACGAAACGGAACAGCGGGCGGCTGCCGTCGTCCACCATGGTGGCCGGGCTGCTCGACTCCGTCCCCAGATCGATCTGCTCCCAGGTGTAATTCAGCGGATCGCCGTCAAGATCGGCCCCCGCCCCCTTGAGCACGAAGGGGGTGTTGGCAGGGATGACGTAGTCATTGCCTGCCGCCACCTGGGGCGCATTGTTGACCAGCGCCAACGGGGTGCCGCAATTTGGCTCCGTGGCCATGTGGGCCCGCATCTGCTCGATGGACTTGCTGTGGAAATAGGGCTCGCTGTGGGGCTGCAGATCTTCGTCTCCGCAGATCCCCGCATAGGCCATGATGGAGCTGCCGCTGCCCGGCTCCCAGGCTTGGCTTGGTTCCCGGTTGCCGCCGCCACAACTGCCTGTGGTGCCGTTGAAGGTGTGGTCTGCCCCGAACTGGTGACCAATCTCGTGGGCCACGTAGTCGATGAAGAAGGCATCCCCCACCGGCTCGGAGGAGCCCGTCATCCCCGCCGATTTGTCAGGGGTGCAGAGTACGCCCAGTCCCGCCAGGCCGCCGCCACCGGTGTTGACCACATGGCCGATGTCGAAGGCCCCCAGACCCTTGGTCAGGGCATCGGCCTGCACCTGCATGTTGGCATCCACATCGCCATCATCATTGTTGAAGGGATCGTTCGCCACGTCGGTGAAGATGATGGTGTCGTTGCCGCTGGCCAGCTGGAATTCGGCCGCCACGTCACGCTGGTAGACCTCGTTGACCCGGTTGAGCAGGGTGGTGATGGCGCCAAGACCCGCCTCCACGGTACCGCCGTGATACTGGGTATACTCCCCCGCCGCCGAGATGGCGATGACATAGCGCTTGCGCTCGTTGCCATCCACCAGCACCTGACGGGCCAGCTTTTTGGCCTCGCCCCCGATCACCTTGTCCGCCTCTTCTTCCAGCCGGCTGTGGGCATCCTGCTGGTAATAGACGGCATAGCCTTCCCCATTGCGAAGGGGATCGACGAACACCATCTTTCCTTCATGGCTGAACATGGCGTGGAATCCCTGGGGACCGAGATCGAAGCGCCCGGTCTCGCCCGGCGCCGCTTCGTTGTGCCCCTTGAAGGCCAGGATATCGGGATATTTGGCGGCCAGATCCGCCGGCAGCAGATCATAGGGTTGCAGGCTGAAGGTCACCTCCTTGCCATCCGGCAGAGGCAAGGTCAGGCGGCGCTCGCCCCCCTTCAGGGCAGCCAGGTAATCGGTAGAGACGGTGACGATGCGATACTGGCTGGCCCTCACCTCGTACCCATCGGCGGCGGTGGCCCGCGCCGTGACCGTATGCCACTCGCCGGCCATCAGGTTGCCGGACGTCATCAGACCCGCCACCAGCACCGCCAGCGGAGAATATTTCATCAACTGCATCTTTTTAATTCCTTTTTAAACGGATTCACCTGAACTGCCACGGCATCATTTGCCCGCTGGTCCGATTAGTCCAGCAACATCCTCTGTACATTCCCCGAATGGGGAAGGTTGCACCAATGCAGACTAGCCCCTATCATGGCGCGGATTTGTCCGTTCCAGAACCCCTCTTCGACGGGGCCGGTTCACTCTTTCTTTGGCCAAGGTTAATCTCATGCTCAAGTCCCCACTGTTGCCCCGTTTCGGGGATCTGGTCGTTGCCATCGTTGACGATGTGCTGGGTCAGGGTCTTACCCTCGACCGCGCCTATGCACGTCACTTCTCCGGCATCGAACTCAAACCGCAAGAACAGGCAAGGATTGCCCTGGTCACCGGCGATCTGCTGCGCCGCCTCAGCCTCTACTGCTTCCTCACCGGCATCCAGGTCCGTCAGGCGGAGAAGAATGTCTGGCCGCTGCTGCACAGCTGGCACGCCTTCCACAAGATAGATCAGCCTAACCACCCGACCCTGGATCGCTTCAACGAGGAGGCGTTCCGCCGCCGCCTGACCGAAGCCAAGAAGAACCCGGTGCTGATGGACGGCTGCCCTGCCTGGCTGGAAAAACTCGGCAGCGAGCAACTGGGCGACGCCTGGCCGGCCGAGCGTGCCGCCCTGGCCTGGATGCCCAAGCGTTACCTGCGGGTCAACACCCTCAAGTGCACCCGGGACGAGCTGCAAGCCATGCTGGCCAAAGAGCATGTCACCACAGTGCCCGTCGACGGAGTGGAGACCGCCCTGCAAGTGACCTCGGACGCCGCCCTGTTCCGTACCCAGGCCTTTGCCGACGGCTGCTTCGAGCAGCAGGATGCCGGCTCCCAGCTGGTGGCCGCGGCCCTCGACGTCAAGCCCGGCATGCGGGTCATCGACGCCTGTGCCGGTGCCGGCGGCAAGACCCTGCACCTGGCCGCCATGATGCAGGGCAAGGGCCGTCTGCTGGCCATGGACGTGGAAGAGTGGAAACTGGAGAACCTCAAGCAGCGCGCCCGCCGCGCCGGTGCCCACAACGTGGAGACCCGGGTCATCACCAGCAGCAAGACCGTCAAGCGCCTGAAAGAAAGCGCCGATCGCGTGCTGCTGGACGTCCCCTGCTCCGGCCTTGGCGTGCTCAAGCGCAACCCGGATGCCAAGTGGCGCGACACCGCCGAGCGCCTGCCGGTGCTGGTCGCCCTGCAAGAGGAGATCCTGCAGCGCTACAGCCAGATGGTGAAGGTGGGCGGCCTGCTGGTCTACGCCACCTGCTCCATCCTGCCCGAGGAGAACCGCCAGCAGGTGGACAAGTTCCTCGCCGCCAACGAACACTTCCGCCTGATCGGCGATCACAACGTCAGCCCGGCCGAGACCGGCTTCGACGGCTTCTACATGGCGCGCCTCGAGCGCATCGCTTGATGTCTGTCGTGGGCACAAAGAAAAGGGGAGCCAGTGGCTCCCCTTTTTGCATGGTATGAATGCGGCCTTATTCGGCGGCAGCGTCATCCTGCTTGTGCTTGGCGGCAGTTTCCTTGATCAGGGTCTGCAGCTCGCCGGCCTGGAACATCTCGATCATGATGTCGCAACCACCGACCAGCTCGCCCTCGACCCACAGTTGCGGGAAGGTGGGCCAGTTGGCGAATTTCGGCAGCTCGGCGCGGATGTCCGGGTTCTGCAGGATGTCGACATAGGCGAAAGGCTCGCCGCAGGACATCAAGGCCTGGGAGGCCTGGGCAGAGAAACCGCAGCTGGGCAGCTTGGGGGATCCCTTCATGTAGAGGATGATGGGATTCTCAGCCAACTGTTGTTTGATCTTTTCAATAGTTTCCATAAATGCCTCACTGGAGCGATTTCGGCGGCCATTCTACTGCAATCCGGGCAGACCACAAACTGGCAAACCGTTGCGAATGAAAGAAGTCATGCATCAATACGCCGCAGCTTGATCCGGATCATGGCAAGAATCAAGGGTTGTTCGCCCATCTTTGATACTGCTACAATCGACGGGCTTTGGGCCGTCTGGCCCCCTCATTTCAAGAACAATTCTTTTCAAGATTGAAAAGAGTACGCAATGTCTTGCAACCGTCGCCTTCGCACGGACCAGCCAATGGAGAGTAGAAAATGGCTTTCGAACTTCCCGCTCTGCCCTATGCAATCAATGCTCTGGAACCGCACATCTCCCAGGAAACCCTGGAATACCACCATGGCAAGCACCACAACACCTACGTGGTCAACCTGAACAACCTGGTGCCGGGTACCGAGTTTGAAGGCAAGTCTCTGGAAGAGATCATCAAGACCTCCACTGGTGGCGTCTTCAACAACGCTGCCCAGATCTGGAACCACACCTTCTACTGGCACTGCCTCTCCCCGAACGGCGGTGGCGAGCCCACTGGCGCCCTGGCCGATGCCATCACCAAGGCCTTCGGCTCCTTCGCCGAGTTCAAGGATGCGTTCACCAAGTCTGCCATCGGCAACTTCGGCTCCAGCTGGACCTGGCTGGTGAAAAAGGCTGACGGCTCCCTGGCCATCGTCAACACCTCCAACGCCGGTTGCCCGCTGACCGAAGCCGGTACCACCCCGCTGCTGACCGTCGACCTGTGGGAACACGCCTACTACATCGATTTCCGCAACCTGCGTCCGAAGTACATGGAAACCTTCTGGGCCCTGGTCAACTGGGAATTCGTGGCCAAGAACCTGGCTGCCTGATAAGCCTTTCTTGCCAAAACGCCCCGCACTTGCGGCAATGCTGTTCACTTAAGCGGAGCCGCATTGCGATTTACCGGAAAACGGGTCTTTGATATCTTCACCGCCCTGGGTCTCGATGGCCTGGGGCGTTTTTCTATGAACATGACGCCTATGCA
>NZ_JBLUXC010000050.1:0-32042 GCF_048276795.1 Aeromonas sp. PS2Canimalfood6 | reverse complement strand
AGGCGCGGTGCAATCAGGCCGCCCGATGAAGCAGGAACCCGGTACTGCGCGAGCAGCTATCACCCAGTAATGGGAATCCCCCTCCTGTGACGCGAAGCGCTAAGGTGGGGGAGGATGTCAATGATTGAGATGACGGGTACGAGTGGCTGGGTTCATCGACGCTTCCTCTGGATTGACGGCCGCGAAGTCTACCTAAAAGTGGGGTTATTTGCAGCAAAGGGGGAACTGAATGCTGCTAATATCGTCAATCTGGCCACCCGGGAGCGGGAAAAGAGGTCAGACACAGGGGGGAGGGGCTAGGTCCTGCTGCCGCTCTGGGGTAACATGCGCGCCTGCATGACATAAATCGGCCCCGTCCTCTCTCATCCGACGGCGGCGATGCACCTCTATATGACGGGTCTTCCATGAGATGGGCCCATCCGGATATTGAAAGAAGAGATCACCATGTTACAGATTGGCAAGATGAACACCCTGACCGTCGTCGAGATCGAGGAGCGCGGCGCCTGGCTGGCGGCGGGGGAATACGGCGAGCTGCTGCTGCCCAGGCGCCAGTTGCCGGAAGGCGTCGCCGAGGAGAGCGAGGTGTCCGTCTTCCTCTATCTGGATGCGGATTGCGAGCCGGTGATCACCACCGACAAGCCCTTCGCCATGGTGGGGGACATCGTCGGTCTCAAGGTGGTCAACGCCAACAAGATTGGTGCCTTCCTCGACTGGGGCATGAAAAAGGATCTCTTCGTACCAAGCCGCGAGCAGAACAAGCCGATGCAGGTGGGCCATGTCTATCTGGTGCACCTGATGCTGGACAACGAAGGGCGCATGGTCGGCACCAGCCGTCTGGAGCGCTTCCTGCGCATCGACCCCCCTTTCAAGAGCGGTGACGAGGTGACGGTGCTGCCGGGGGAGCACACCCCCCTTGGCATCAAGGCCGTGGTCAATGGCCAGTACGCCGGCATGCTGTTCAAGAACGAGGTGTTCGGCCGCGTGATGACGGGCCGACCGCTGACCGCCTGGGTCAAGCAGGTGCGCGAAGATGGCAAGCTGGACCTGACCCTGCAAAAGCCGGGGCTGGCCCGGATGGATGACGCCGGTGCGCGCATCCTGCTGCGCCTGCAAAAGCAGGGGGGCAGCCTTGCGGTGGGAGACAAAAGCGATCCTGACGTCATCTACAAGATGTTCAGCATGAGCAAGGGCACCTTCAAGAAAGCGATCGGCGGCCTCTACAAGCAGGGCAAGATCGTCATCGAGGAGCACAGCATCCGCCTCGTGGGCTCCGACACGCCAGCAGGGGACGAATAAGGTGCCGAGTCCCTGCATCGGTGACTGCCGGGCCAAAGAGGGGCTCTGCCTCGGTTGTGGCCGCACCCTGACCGAGATAGGCCAGTGGTCCACCATGGACAGCGAGGCCCAGCTGGCCCGCATGGCCGAGCTCGATGGCTCGAAGAGCACCCATGCCTGCCCGGGCTGCGGCGAGCCGGCGTTCTGCGCCGTGTCGGCGGGGGAACCCATCGAGCGCTGTTGGTGCAACCAGCTTCCCGCGTTGCCCATGAGCGATGCCAGCGCCTGCTGGTGTCGCCGCTGTCTGGCCAAGGCCATCGCGGCACGCCCCTGACTCGGGCAGCGCAAAAAACGAAAAAGGCGCCTGGGGCGCCTTTTCTTATGCCTGTTGCTGGCGGTGCCAGCGGATATGCACGTCGTGCTCGCTCTGATCCCGTGGGAGGAGGAAGGTGGCGTAGATCACCTCGAACTCGTCCTGATGATCCAGCAAGCCGACCCAGACCTCGGCCCAACGCGCCATGTCCACCGGCTCGCCGAGCTCGGTCGACCAGTCGGCATTGGGCAGGGTTGCCTCCACCGCGCCACGTTGCTCGAACTCGAGGGTGATGTCGACGATTTGTTCGGGGGCCAGCATGTCGGCGGCCTGCTCCAGAAACTGATCATAGGCCCACTCGACCAGCTGATCCGGGCTACGTTGTTCCATGAAATCACTCCAGATACGTCCAGGTTCGCCACTTTAACAAGTATTGGGATGGGCAGCCAGCCCGGGGGCGGTGACGCCGTGCTGTCAAATGGCGGGATCAGGGGATAAGGTTAACAGAGCCGCCAGCAGGGGCGGCGTGACGGGGCGGCCTGGCAAGATGAAGCGACGACAGTACAGAAGGCAGATCAAGCGGCGGCGCGAAACCTGGTGGTGGCACTATCTGCCCCTTCATCGGGAAACCGTCGGCGGCCATCTGGGGCCCGCCTCTGATCCGCAGGATGGCGCTACTCTGTGCCGTGGACCCGGTTCAGGGTGACTTGCCCGAGTTGACCCATCTGACGACGGATCCAGGCCGAGCGCTGCTGCACATAGGGTGAGGGGGGCTTGACCCGATAACGCCAGGGATTGGGCAGGGCGGCGGCGAGCAGGGAGGCCTCGTAGCGGGTGAGGCGTATCGCCGGTTTGCCGAAGTAGTGCCTGGCGGCCGCCTCGGCGCCATAGATGCCGGGTCCGAACTCCACGATGTTGAGATAGACCTCGAGAATGCGGGACTTGTCCCAGCCCAGCTCCATCAGCAGGGTGAACCAGGCCTCTATCCCCTTGCGCAGGAAGCTGCGATCGCTCCACATGAAGAGGTTCTTGGCGGTCTGCTGGCTGAGGGTGCTGGCACCGCGCACCCGCCCGCTTTGCTGGTTGTGCCTGAGGGCCGAGCTGATGGCGTCCATGTCAAAGCCGTGATGTTCGGCAAAGCGCTGATCCTCGGCGGCGATCACCGCCAGTTGCAGCTCCCGGGAAATCTGCTCAAGCGGCACCCAGTCGTGCTTCACCTCGGCCACCTTGGCAGGGGGAAACAGGGCGCGTTCGAGGCGCCAGGTCCACATGGGAGGGTCGATGAAGCGCAGCAGCGCGACCGAGACGATGGTGCTCGCAAAGGCGGCCAGCAGCAGCTTGCTGAGCCAGCCCAGCAGTCGCCGTCTGCGCGAAGGCCTCACGGGCGCGGGCCCGCCGTCCCAGTCATAGTGGCCAGGATCATCGGGATCCGGAATTATTGGGGCAGCCATTCGATGTGGCAGAACTTCTCGTCGACGCGGCGGGAGAGCAGCATGCGGGCAAACAGGTGCTCGTACTCTTCTTGTTCGTTGCCAAGGCCGACCCAGATCTCGGCATAGTCGGCGTCGCTCACCTCAAACCCCACGTCGGCCGCCCAGTCGTCGGCGGGATCGGTCTCCGCCAGCAGGCCGCGGTCGTTGAACTCCTGATTGAAGCGGACGATCTCCTGCTCGGGCAGGTTGTCGGAGGCCAGCTCCATGAAGAGTTCGAGGGCGGTGTCGAGCAGTTCCTCGACGCTGTGCATTTCGTCATTCAAAGACATAAAAGCCGTGTTCCAGATAAGGGGGAGGGAAAGCCCGTCGGCAGCGCCTCGGGGTGCGCGGTATTCTAGCTGGCCCTGATGCCCTTGGCGAGATGCCGGGACGCCAGACATTAAAAAACCGGATCCTGGGAAAGGATCCGGTCTTCATTGGGGGAAGGGGTCGCGCATGGTGCGTCAGCTCATCCCTTCTTCTGGTCGTCGGCGAAGGTGATGTTGAGCTCAAGCACCGACAACTCGTCACTCTTCTGATCAAGCTGGACGGTGATCTTGTCCGGGTCGATCTGCACGTATTTGCGGATCACGTCGAGGATGTCCTGCTTGAGCTGGGGCAGGTAATCCGGCCCCCCTCTGGATGAACGCTCGTGAGCCACGATGATCTGCAACCGCTCTTTGGCCAGTTGTGCGGTGTTCTGTTTCTTGTTGGAACGAAAATAATCCAATAATGACATGCTTAACTCCCGAACAGTCGGCTAAAGAAGCCCTTCTTCTCTTCTTCCAGAAAACGGAAATCCTTGGTGTCACCCAGCAGACGGGCGACGGCGTCCTCGTAGGCCTGACCGGCATCGGACTCCTTGTCCAGAATGACCGGCTCGCCGGAGTTGGAGGCGCGCAGCACCGCCTGGGACTCCGGGATCACCCCGAGCAATTTGATGGCCAGGATCTCCTGTACGTCCTGCACGCTCAGCATGTCGCCGCGGTTGACGCGGGTCGGGCAGTAGCGGGTCAGCAGCAGGTGCTCCTTGATGGGGTCCTCACCGCGCTCGGCACGGCGGGACTTGGAGGCCAGGATACCGAGGATGCGATCCGAGTCACGCACGGAAGAGACTTCCGGGTTGGTGGTGACGATGGCCTCGTCGGCGAAATAGAGCGCCATCAGGGCGCCGGATTCGATACCGGCGGGGGAGTCGCAGACGATGTAGTCAAACTGCATCTCCGCCAGCTGATCCAGGATCTTCTCCACCCCTTCACGGGTCAGGGCATCCTTGTCCCGGGTCTGGGAGGCGGGCAGGATGAACAGGTTTTCGCAACGCTTGTCCTTGATGAGGGCCTGGTTGAGGTTGGCTTCCCCGTTGATGACGTTGACGAAGTCATAGACCACGCGCCGCTCGCAACCCATGATGAGGTCCAGGTTTCTCAGACCAATGTCAAAATCGATGACCACGGTCTTGTGGCCACGCTGGGCCAGACCGGTGCTCAGTGCCGCGCTGGTTGTCGTCTTGCCAACGCCACCCTTGCCCGATGTAACGACTATGATTCGCGCCATTCTCGCTTCCTTGTAACTCTATTTGATTCGGTCTATACGAAGTTGTTCATTGTCGAGCCGGATATGGACCGGCTCTTGTATCACGCCTGCAGGCAATGCATCGCTGAGCTGGAAGGTGCCCGCGATGGAGAGCAGCTCGGCCTGCAATTGCTGGCAATAAATGCGGGCCTTGGGATTGCCCTTGGCCCCTGCGATGGCTCGGCCACGCAGGGCACCGTAAACATGGATGCTGTCATCGGCGATGACTTCGGCGCCAGGGCTCACCGAGCCCAGCACCACCAGCGAGGTGCCGGCTGCATAGATCTGCTGACCGGAGCGCACCGGGCCCACGTGGACTTTGCTTGCCTCCACGGGCGCTGGCACCGGGGGAACCGGTGCGGCCTCCACTGGCTTGGGCTCAGGCACTGGCGGCGTCGGCTCAGGTTCTGCCTTGCGGCTCTTGCCTGACACCATGACGGCGAGGCCTGCCGCCTTGGCGGCCGTCTTCATCGCCTCGTCCCGCGCCCCCGTGATCCCGACCAGCACGAAGTCTTCCGACTCGACCAGCTCCCTGAGCTGTTCGAAATCGGGGATCGCTTCGAGGCGTTCCACATTGAGGACGAGGGGGGCACAATTAAAAAACTGGGGGGCCTGCGCGACCTTGGCCTCCAGCAGTTGTCGGATCCGGGCCGGATTGCCATCGCTGAGATGCAACACAGAAATAGTGAAGGTGGTCCCTTTCAATTCGTTATCGCGTTCAACCATGAATCTTCCCCGAACCGAGACGGTAATACGTTATTGTTATTCAATTCCTGATGTTATAGTTTGCCACCACCAGAGGCAATAAACCCGTCGGATTATATCAATTTCCATGTTGTGTGCAGTCTATAAAAGTCGCAAAAAAGCCGAGACCTATCTCTTTATTGAACGAAGAGAGGACTTTTCCCGCGTTCCCGAGGTGCTGATGAGTACCTTCGGGCGTCCCGAACTGGTCCTGATGACCAAGCTGGACCCGGCCAAGCCCCTGGGGCTGGCCTCCACGGAGCGGGTGATGGCCGCCCTGAAGAGCCAGGGCTTTTATCTGCAGGTGCCACCGCCACCGGAAAACCTGCTGGAGCAGCACAAGGCGCAATTAAAGGGCGCACGATGAGGGCGGGGCGGCTGGCACTGCTGTTGTCAGGCGCCCTGTCGGGATCGCCGGTGCAGGCTGGCCCCGATTTTGACCAGTACGTGGCAAGCCTCAAAGAGCAGGCGCTGGCGGCGGGCATGTTGCCCGAGACGGTGAGTGCGGCCTTTGCGGATGTCCACCTTGTCGATGCCGCCATCAGGCACGACAAAAATCAGCCGGAATTCAAACTGACCCTGGACACATATATTCCCCGGGCGGTGCCGGAATGGAAAGTCAAGCAAGCCCAAACCTTATATCGCCAGCATTTGCCTCTGCTCACAAAAATAGGCCGGGAATATGGGGTACAGCCCCGCTTTATTGTTGCCTTGTGGGGAATTGAAACCAATTTCGGCAAAATAACCGGCCATTATCCCCTTATCTCTTCTCTCTCGACCCTGGCCTGGGACGGTCGCCGTGAAGCCTTCTTCAAAGGCGAGTTGTTCGATGCCCTGCGCATTCTGGAGCAGGGACATGTGAACCCCGCCAACTTCAAGGGATCCTGGGCGGGGGCCATGGGACAGGTGCAGTTCATGCCCTCGTCATTCCTGCGATACGCGGTGGATCAGGACGGGGACGGCAAGAAGGATCTCTGGGGCAATCTCGCGGATGTATTTGGATCGGCTGCCAATTATCTGAGTCAGAACGGCTGGCGCGAAGACCAGACCTGGGGACGGCGGGTGAGGGTGCCAGAACGCCTGGACCCCGCCTTGCTGGGACTTGATACCCGCAAGTCCCTGGCGACCTGGCAGGCCCTCGGGGTTCGCCAGCAGGACGGCTCACCTCTGCCTGCGGTCGACATGCAGGCCTCCCTCATCCGCCCTGACGATATTCACGGGCGAAGCTACCTTGCCTATGACAATTACCGGGTACTGCGTCACTGGAATCGCTCCCCCTATTTCGTGGTGGCCGTCGGCACCCTGGCCGATCGCATCGTGAAATAGCTCTCCCCCGTTCTCCTGTCACGGTGAACGGGTGGAGGTGATATGCCCGTCTCTTTTTATCCCTTGTCGGCCTCCCTTTATCCACGCCACGAACGCTGCCCTTTAAATCGCGACCAAAAAAAAGCGGGAATATATATCCCGCTTTTTTCATGTCATCGCGACTCGGCGTTAGTCGCAGGCAACCTGCATCACCTTGATGGCCAGGCCACCGCGGGAGGTCTCGCGGTACTTGGAATCCATGTCCTTGCCGGTGATGTACATGGTCTCGATCACCTTGTCCAGCGACACGCGCGGCTTGGAGGTGCGACGCAGGGCCATGCGGGAGGCGTTGACCGCCTTCATGGCGGCGATGGCGTTGCGCTCGATGCAGGGTACCTGTACCTGGCCGGCCACCGGGTCGCAGGTCAGACCCAGGTTGTGTTCCATGCCGATCTCTGCGGCTTCACAGACGTGCTCGGGGCTGCCGCCCATCAGTTCGGTCAGGCCGGCGGCGGCCATGGAGCAGGAGACGCCCACTTCACCCTGGCAGCCCACTTCGGCGCCGGAGATGGATGCGTTCATCTTGTAGAGCATGCCGACGGCGGCAGCGGCCAGATAGAAGCGGGTGTACTCGTCGCGGCCCACCGGCTGGATGAACTTGTCGTAGTAGGCCAGCACGGCCGGGATGATGCCGGCGGCGCCGTTGGTCGGTGCGGTGACGACGCGGCCACCGGCGGCGTTCTCTTCACTCACCGCCAGGGCGAACATGTTGACCCAGTCCACGATGTTCATGGGATCGTTGGAGAGGTTCTCGTTGGTGGTCAGCTGGCGGTAGAGCGGCGCGGCGCGGCGCGGTACGCGCAGCGGGCCGGAGAGGACGCCCTCGGTGCGGCAGCCGCGCTCGATCCCTTCCCGCATGGTGGTCCAGATCTTGCCAAGCTTCTTGTAGATCTCTTCCGGGGTGTTGAAGCACTTCTCGTTTTCCATCATCAGGGCGGAGATGGAGAGACCGCTCTGGCTGCAGTGGGCGATGAGCTCGGCGGCACTCTTGAAGGGATAGCTGACGGACATGTCGCCGCTGTCACCCTTGCCAAAGTTCTCTTCGTCGACGATGAAGCCACCGCCAATGGAGTAGTAGGTCTTGCTGTAGACGGCGTCATCTTCGATGAAGGCGGTCAACCTCATGCCGTTTTCGTGCAGGGGCAAGGCCTCGTCATGGAAGATCATGGCGCCCTTGGGGAAGCTGACGGTGTGGCAGTGCAGGCCGATGGGCAGACGACCGGTCTGCTCCACGCGGGAAATGAATTCGGGGATGGCGTCGATGTCGACGTTCTCCGGCAGGTTGCCCGCCAGACCCATGATGATGGCGGTATCCGTGTGGTGGCCTTTGCCGGTCCAGGAGAGGGAGCCATAGACATCGACCTGGATCCGGGTGATGTCACGGATCTTGCCGCCAGCACGCAGTTCATCCACGAACTGTTTGGCTGCCTTCATGGGGCCGACAGTGTGGGAAGAGGAGGGGCCAACACCGATTTTGAAGATATCAAAAACGCTGATCATGTAACAATTACCTCAGGGTAGAAGGGGGCGCCATGCCCACTCGCAGAAAAGGGATCCATGGGACGGGTCTGTCGTCACAAAGGCCAGGGAACCGGATAACCACAGTGTAACGGTTCAATGCCTAAAAAAAGTTGAAACAGATCTATTTTTGTTGAATTCGTGGCGCGAGTATAAAATTTATTTTGATGGTTATCCATTTTGTTAAGCGCCAGACAAACGTTTTGCAAAAAAATACCCGGCGATGCCGGGTATTCGAGTGCCATATGCGGCTTTATCACAGCGGCTTAACACTCGGTGATGTTGACGGCAAGGCCGCCCCGGGCGGTCTCCTTGTACTTGGTCTTCATGTCGTTGCCGGTTTCCCACATGGTTCTGATCACCTTGTCCAGCGACACCTTGTGCTCGCCGGTGCCACGCAGGGCGAGGCGGGCAGCATTGATCGCCTTGACCGCGCCCATGGCGTTGCGCTCGATGCAGGGCACCTGCACCAGACCACCGACGGGATCACAGGTCAGCCCGAGATTGTGCTCCATGCCGATTTCGGCGGCGTTCTCGACGATGGCGGGGCTGGCGCCCAGCAGCTCGGCCAGGGCACCAGCGGCCATGGAGCAGGCCACGCCGACCTCGCCCTGACAGCCGACCTCGGCCCCCGAGAGGGAGGCATTCTTCTTGTAGAGGATGCCGATGGCGGCGGCGGTGAGGAAGTACTGCATCAGCAGCTCGTCATCCACCTTGCGCACGAAGCGATCGTAATAGTGCAACACCGCGGGGATGATGCCGGCGGCGCCGTTGGTCGGCGCCGTCACCACGCGGCCCCCGGCGGCGTTCTCCTCGTTGACGGCCAGCGCAAAGAGATCCACCCACTCCATCACCATCAGCGGATCCTTGTTGAAATTGGTCTCGCCACAGAGCTGGCGATAGAGGGCGGGAGCCCGGCGCTTGACCTTGAGACCGCCTGGCAGCACCCCCTCGCTCTTGCAGCCACGCTCCACACACCCCTGCATCGCCTGCCAGATCTTGCGAAGCCCGGCCTTGATCTCCGCTTCCGAGCGAAACACCTTCTCGTTGGCCAGCATCAGCCCCGAGATGGAGAGGCCGCTCTCCTGGCACTGGGCCAGCAGTTCGGCGCCGCTCTCGAAGGGATAGGGGATGGGGTGGGCGGCATCGAAGCGGGCCGCCTCTTCCCGGGCGTTGGCGAAGTGACTCTCCTCGATGATGAAACCGCCCCCGATGGAGTAGTAGGTCTGCTCGAACACAAGGGTGTCACCCTCATAGGCGCGCAGTGTCATGCCGTTGGAGTGGGCGGGAAGGGTCTTGCGTCGATTGAAGAGGATGGCGCCGATGCGGGGAAATTCGCTGGGTTGCTCGCCGCCAAGGCAGAGGGTCTGGGTCTGCTCTACCTGGGCGAGGAAGGCGGGAATGGCCTCGATGTCCACGGATTCGGGTTCAAATCCGGCCAGTCCCAGGATGATGGCCTTGCCGGTGCCGTGCCCCTTGCCGGTCTGGCCCAGTGAGCCGTAGCACTCGACAACGACGCGTCCGGTACGGGAGAGGAGTGCGTTCGCTTTGAGGGTCTGGATGAAGGCGCAGGCGGCCCGCATCGGTCCCACGGTATGGGAGGAGGAGGGGCCTATCCCGATGGAAAACATGTCGAAGACACTGATCATGACGTACTCCAATTATGGATTTCGTCTAAACATTGTAAATTTTTTGTAGTCGTTGAAAAGGGGGGAGATAGCGGGGTGTGATGGCGGTAGGGAAATGGGCGCGGGAGAGGCGCGCCATGGGGGAGCCGCTCGGCATCCCATGGCGCCCGTGATACATCAGTCGAGGAACTCGCACAGATAGGCGGAGGCGATCTTCACTTCCAGCTTGAAGGAGGAGTGACCGGCCACGTCGAAGGATTCCCCCTGCTGGTAGGTGTGCCACTCATCTTCGTCGGCCAGCTGGATGGTGAGGGCGCCCTTGATCACCGTCATGCGCTCCGGGGCGGCGGTATTGAACAGGTACTCGCCCGCTTCCATCACACCAACGGTAGCTTTCTCACCTTTTTGCTCGAAACCGATGGATTTAACATTTCCGTCAAAATACTCGTTAACTTTCAGCATCTTTTCTTCCCTGTATGCACGTTTGCAGAGCCAACGTAGCACACTGTTTTGGATGTTGTCATGGTAAAAGGAGCAAAAACAGCCGTGTCTCTTTTGAGGCTTTACTTTCTCATAAAGTTATCAATGCATTTCGTTAACGGATTCTGATGTAAAACGGGGCGCAAATATGAGATAAAGCGCACCGCCAGAGCAATGGAGAGGATTTGACGCTCTGGGTGGTCATTTACGCTGTAAAAGTGTGAGTAATTGCTAAATAAAGGAACATTCTGTGTTAACAAAAGGATTAATCAAAAACATCGGCTTCCAGGTAGTGGTGGCCATGGTGCTGGGCGCGCTGGTCGGGGCGCTCATGGGAGAGCAAGCCACGGTGTTTGCGCCGCTCGGCACCCTGTTTATCCAGCTGATCAAGATGCTGGTGATCCCGCTGGTGGCGGTGGCCATCCTGTCCGGAGCCGCCAACCTGGGGGCCAGCCCCGCCGCAGGCAAGATTGGCGTCACCACGCTCGCTTTCTTCCTCGGCACCTCCGCACTGGCGGTGTTCCTGGCGCTGGTGATGGGTCAGGTGTTCAAACCCGGTGTGGGCGTTGACTTTGGCGCCACCGCGGCCATGTTCTCCGGCGACTATGCCGACAAGGGAGCACTGCCTGATGCAGTGGCCACCCTGCTCGGCATGATCCCGACCAACGTGTTCAGCGCCTTGAACGAGGCCAACATCCTGCAGATCCTGGTGTTCTGCATGTTCCTCGGCATCGCCTTGGCCAAGCAGCCCCGCGAGCGCGCCAAGCCGCTGGTGGACGGGCTCAACACCCTGGTGGACGCCTTCGTCTGGATGATCAACAAGGTGATGCTGATCGCCCCCATCGGCGTCTTCGGCCTGATGGCCGACGCCATCGGCACCTACGGCTTCGACGTGCTGACCCTGGTGCTCAAGCTGTTCGTCGTCTATGTCGCCGCCATCCTCATCTTCGGCTTCGTGGTCTATCCGCTGCTGATCGCGTTCTTCTCCAACACGCCGGTACGCAAGTACTTCTCCGCGATGAAGAAACCGCAGATCGTGGCCTTCTCCACCGCCTCTTCCATGGCGACCCTGCCGGTCAACATGGAGACCTGCGAGCGCGATCTGAAGGTGACCAACGCCACTGCGTCCTTCGTGCTGCCGCTGGGCGCCACCATCAACATGAGCGGCAACGCGATCTATTACGGCCTGGTCGCCATCTTCTTCGCCCAGGTCTATAACATCGATCTGTCCATGGGTGCCTGGGCGGCGATCATCGTCACCTCCACCCTGGGTGCCATCGGTCAGGCCGGTGTACCGGGCCCGAGCTTCCTGGTGGTTGCCGTGCTGCTGGCGGCCGGGATTCCCATCGAGGGTCTGCCGCTGCTGTTCGCGCTGGATCGTCTGTTCGACATGATCCGCACCGCGCTGAACATCACCGGTGATGCGGCCTGTGCCATCATCGTCGATCGCTACAGCCCGGATTACGATCCGAACCGCTGGAGCAAGGAGGCCTGATATCGGTCGTCCACGATGCATGACAAGAGGGAGGCTTCAAGCCTCCCTCTTTCATTTGTGTCTATTTGCTGGCGGTGTTCCCCGCTCGCCTCGCCCGTCTGCGTAACTCAGGGAGAGAGGTGTGCCAGGGCCTGGCGGCAGCGCTGTTCGGCCGCCTCCAGCTCCAGCAGGACCATCTGGATATCTTCCAGCTGCTGCTGCAGGGTTTCCCGCTTGTCGGCCACCAGCCCCAGCATGGTCTGCAACTGGGAGCGGCTGCTCTTGTCCGCATCGTAGAGATCGAACAGCTCCCGGATCTCTGCGAGGCTGAAGCCCAGACGCTTGCCACGCAGGGTCAGCTTGAGCCGCACCCTGTCCTGACGGCTGTAGATCCTGTGCTGTCCCTGGCGGGTCGGGTTGAGCAGGCCCTGATCCTCGTAGAAGCGGATGCTGCGGGTGGTCACATCGAACTCGCGAGCCAGTTCGCTGATGCTGAAGGTGCGGGTGTCGTCCCTGGATTTGGTCATGGGGCTGTCTTGGCTGCCATCTGGTTGTCAATGCAGGCTGGCACCTTACCCAAACGTCAACTTCCCCGCAAGTCTTGTTCCTGTCGCGGTCGCGGCATATGTTATCCCGATGTAACAAGGAGAGTGCTATCGATGGATATCGTGATTGTGGCGGCCAAACGTACCCCCATGGGGGCTTTCCAGGGGGCCCTGAGTGTGCTCGGGGCCCCCGAGCTTGGCGCCTGCGCCATCCGCGCCGCGCTGGCGCAGGCCGGGATGACGGGGGAGCAGGTCAATGAGGTCTATATGGGCAACGTGCTGAGCGCAGGGGCCGGCCAGGCGCCAGCCCGCCAGGCGGCGCTCAAGGGGGGGCTGCCGGACAGCGTGCCCTGTACCACCATCAACAAGGTATGCGGCTCCGGCATGAAGGCAGTGATGCTGGCGGCGGACAGCCTGCGTCTGGGGGAGGCCGAGGTCGTGGTGGCGGGGGGCATGGAGAGCATGAGCCGCGCCCCCTATCTGCTGGACAAGGCGCGCAGCGGTTTTCGCATGGGGCACCAGAGCGTGCTCGATCACATGTTCCTGGACGGCTTGCAGGATGCCTACGAAGGCCATCTCATGGGGCATTACGCCCAGTTGAGCGCTGATCGCAGCGGACTGATCCGGGCCGATATGGATGCCTTTGCCATCGCCTCCCTGGAGCGGGCGCTGACGGCGCAGCGCAGCGGTGCCTTTGCCGCGGAACTGGCTCCCGTCATGACCTCTGAGGATACCCTGCTGCTGGCCGAGGATGAGCAACCGGGCAAAGCCAGGCCCGACAAGATCCCCGGCCTCAAGCCGGCCTTCAGCAAGCACGGCACCATCACGGCGGCCAATGCCAGTTCCATCTCGGACGGGGCGGCAGCCCTGGTGCTGATGCGGGGGGAGACCGCTGCCCAGCTCGGATTGCCGGTGCTGGCCAGGGTAGTGGGTTACCAGAGTCACGCCGCCTTGCCGGCGGAGTTTACCAGTGCCCCCGTCGGCGCCATTGACAAGTTGCTGGCCCGGGTGGGCTGGTCGGTGGAGGAGGTGGACCTGTTCGAGGTGAACGAGGCATTCGCCATGGTGAGCATGCTGGCCATGGCCGGGTGCGGCATTCCCCATCACAAGTTGAACGTGAACGGCGGGGCCTGTGCGCTGGGGCACCCTCTTGGCGCCAGTGGCGCCCGCATCCTGGTGACCCTGATCCATGCCCTGCGTGCCCGCGGGCTCAGACGAGGGGTGGCGAGCCTGTGCATCGGGGGAGGGGAGGCAACGGCCATCGCCATCGAGGCAGGCTGAATGCGTGGGTGAGATTGCTGCGGGTTGATGAAATGACAACGTCCCTTCAAGAGGGACGTTGTCATGTCTGGCGGGAGTGGACCGGTTGCTCTTCCATGGCCTGAAGCTGCTGGTTGACCCAGGCGGTGGCGCTCAGATAGAGGTGGCTGACCTTCTCTTCGTTGAGGCCGAGCCGGACGGTGTTGGCGGCGACCCGCTGCCAGTCGGCTTTCTCGAAATCTTCACAGAACGCCAGGTAGAACCCGAGCTTGCCCTTGCGGGTGAGCAGGGCGGCACGAATGTCGTCGGTCAGGGGAATGGAGCCGAGCAGCTGATCCAGCGGTTCACCCATGAGCACGTCCAGCAGGGAGAAGAGGCCGGTGACAAAGGCTTGCTGTGCCTGCTCTGCGGGCGCATGGGTCTGGGCCAGCAGTTCGCAGAACCGGGCTCTGATGAGGGACATCTGGTGGAGTTCGGCGCTCTTTTCACTTCCCGCACTGGTGGCGGCGATCAGGGCGACGAAGCGCTTGAGCTGGGCGTGCCCCAGGGAACTTGCGGCCTGGCGAAACGAGGCGATGGGCTGGGGGAAACGCTTGAGGTGGTTGATGTAGCGCAGCAGCTTGAGGGAGAGGGTGAGATCCTGGTTGAGCAGTTGCTCAATCTTGTCCAGATCCGGTTCGGTCTGATTGACCACCTCGAGCAGCTGCATCACCACCAGCTGGGCCGGCGGTATGGTGGGCTGTTGCACCATCTGGGGGCGGCTGAAGAAAAATCCCTGGAACAGGGTGACGCCGAGCTGCTTCATCCGCTCGAACTCGGCCTGATCCTCGACTTTCTCGGCCAGATAGGTGAGGGGCAGGTGGCGATGATTCGCCATGAAGTGCTCTATGCAGGGTTGCGGCGTGCTGCGCAGGTCGAACTTGATGATATGGATGTAGGGGAGGAACCTGTCCCAGTCTGAGACCATGGTGAAGTCATCCAGCGCCAACCGATAGCCCAGCCCATAGAGCTGGATCACTTTTTCCAGCAGCGCATCGTCGGGCTCGGCATCCTCCAGGATCTCGATCACCACCTTGTCACGGGGGAGGCATTCGGCCAATCCATCCAGCAACAGGGAGTGGGGGAAATTGATGTAGCAGGGGTGATCTCCGATGAGATGGTCGATGTTCTGCTGCAAGAACTGCTCGGCAACCAGCCTGGAAGTGGCCTGCTGTGCGGAGACGGAGGGAAATACATTGTCCAGGCTGTCGCGAAACAGCAGCTCATAGGCTTGGGTGTTCAACTCCCGATCCAGAATGGGCTGCCTTGCTACATAGGAATACATGCGTCTCTCCACCATGGTTACAGGCTTGATTCTATGGTGAAGCGGATCACTATGCCAGTGCCGACCGGTCGGGAAGGTCAACAACTGGCATACTATTTGTCAGGAAACCCGGGGTGTCAGAACAGGTAGTTGAGCTGCAGGCCGGCGAGCCAGGCATCCCCTTCCGAGGTGCCATTGAAAGTGGAGGTGGTCTGGGGGATGCCGGGCCTGAGCTGCATGGTTTCGCTCACGTCCACCTTCTTGCCGTCGATCAGGGTCAGCCCCAGATCCAGCGAGAGGTGGCGGTCAATCTGGTAGCCCACGCCAGCGCTGTACCAGACCCGATCCGAGTCGGGGATGGAGATGGTGCGGCGATCCGCCGGGACCGGGCTGCGGTCGTAGGCGATACCGGAGCGCAGTTGCCACTGGGGGGCCAGCTGGTAGGTCATCCCCAGGGCATAGCGCCAACTGTCTTCCCAGTGCTCCTCCTTGATGTGCATGGTGCCGTGGTGGTCGAGCTCGGATTCGAGCTGCACGAACTTGCTCCAGTTGGTCCAGTTGATACTCGAATGCAGCGCCAGGGCCGGGGTGAGTTGATGGAACAGAGCCAGCTCGGCGGTGGCGGGCAGAGGCAGATCCAGGCTGCCGGTATCGGTGAAGGGCTGGCCCCTTTGATCGATGCCGATGGCGTCACCGGAGAGGGTCAGGGTCACGTCGTGGCGATAGGAGAGACCGACGCGGGTTGCCTGCGACAACTCAAGCAGGGTGCCCAGGTTCCAGCCCATGGCCCAGCCATCCCCTTTCAGGTGCTTGGCTATCTGGTTGTTGGAGGGGAAAGTGCCGCCCACTTCCCCTTCCCCCTGAATGGCGGAGAGACCGGCCCCGACGGACCAGACGCGGTTGATGCGATAGGCCAGGGAGGCCCCCAGATCCACGGTCTTGATGTCGGAGACGTTGCCGAAGTGACCGGCGTTGTAGTTGTCCGGCATCTTGACCCCGAGTCCGTAATAGGAGGTGGCGGCAAGTCCGAGGCGCCATTGCTCGTTGAGGGGCACGATGAGATAGGTGTTGGGCACCCAGGCGTCACCCGCAATGTCGTGGGCTCTGGCATCCAGGCTGACCGGCCCCTGGGGGGTAGGCACCCGTGTGGTGCCCTCGATGTTGACGTCGGGGTGCACGTGGATAACGCCGCCGGAGAAGGCCAGGGTATCGAACCGGGTCATGGCGGCGGCATTGCGGGAGAGCACGCTGGCATTGTCGGCGATGGCGGCCTCACCCGCGAAGGCACGCCCCATGCCTGTGGCGGATTGCTCCGCGAGCTGGAAGCCGGCAGCCTGCACCTGGCTCGACAGCAGCAAGAGGGCTATGAGGGAGGGTTTGATGGTCGGATGCATGGTCTTTCCTCGGGATGAACTGGGTGTTCATTCTGTTATTCGGTTGGGGCCGGGATTTTATATGGTATGACCAGCAAGGCAACGGGGAGAGGGGAACGTGCGGCAAAACGGGATTAAATGCTGAAAGAAATCCCCATAACAGCTTGATAAAAAAAGAAAAGAGTACAGTTGTTTACCACAGCTGTGCGCTCAGTTGGCGAAATTGGATAAAAAAAGAGCGCCCTGGGCGCTCTCTGCGATGACATGAAAATCAGAATTTCATGTTGAACTGGGCGGAAGCCAGGAAGGCGTTGCCGTGAGAGGTGCCTTTCCAGCGGAAGAGTTTATCTTCGTGGCTGGTCATGCCTTCATCCACATCCACTTCCTTGCCATCCAGGTAGGCCATGCCGAAATCGACGCTCATGTCCTGATCGATGTGGTAGGTGGCGCCGGCGCTGTACCAGATACGGTCGGAGTCAGGAATGCTCAGGCTGCGATACTCCGGCTCGATGGGGCTGTTGTCGTAGGCGAAGCCGATACGGGCTTCCCAGGACGGGTTGACGTACCAGGTACCACCCAGGGCGTAACGGGCAGAGTCCTTGAACTTCTCGTCTTTTTGCAGGCACACGCCGCCGGCGCAGTTGCTGCTGGTGGCCTTGAGCTCCTGGAAGGCGCTCCAGTCGGTCCAGTTCACGGAGTAGTGCACCGCGAACTGCTGGTTCAGACGGTGGTAACCGGCGAATTCGGCCTGGGCCGGCAGATCCAGCTTCAGATTGCCATCAACGGTTCTGTAGCCAGAGTACAGACCATTGAAATCACCATCAAAGCTCAAGTCGACCTGGGAGCGGTAGGTCAGGGCCAGGCGGTGGTTTTCGTTGATCTCGTACAGGGTGCCGACGTTCCAGCCAAAGCCCCAGGTATCGCCCTTCTGGTGTGCGATAGCGGTATCGGTGTTATGTGTGAAGGGTGTAGTGACGTTCAGGATCGGAGCGAGATCACCCGCATAACGGTTAAGCTCGGCCTGGGCATAGACGGCGTTGATACCGGCGCCGACGCTGAAGTTGGAGTTGATGCGATAGGCGATGTTGGGGTTGATGTTGAAGGTCAGCAGCTCGGTGTCACCGGCGCCGGCACCGGCCGCGAAGGTCTTGGAATATTCGGTGGAGAGGCCGTAGTTGGAGAAGAGGCCGATCCCCCAGGCCCACTGATCGTTCAGGGGCTGGATGAAGTAGGTGGCCGGCACGAAGGCATCGGGGGCGATGTCGCTTTCGCTGGACGGAGCCAGCTTGGTGGGGCCGGCATAGATGTCGCCAGCCACGTCCACGTCGGGCTTGATATAGGTGCCGGATACAGACAGTGCCATCTTGTCGAAGGTGGTCATGGCCGCCGGGTTGCGGGACAGCACGGCCGCGTTGTCGGCGATGGCTGCTTCACCTGCGTAGGCGCGCCCCAGACCGGAGGCAGAGTGCTCGCTCAGCTGGAACGCAGCGGCGAAGGTCTGGGTGCTGGCCAGGGTCACGGCCGCAGCGATCAGGCTTTTCTTGAAAAAGGCAGTTGTCATAGTGTTCTCTCTTTGTAAGCAGATTTTCTGTCGACATCGCGGCTCTTTGGCGGCTATTGACGACATGATCTGTTGTTATGTCAGCTTCTTCCCATTCATTGCTGGCGTGATTCTATGGATCTGGTAGGAGGTAAGAAATCAGACCAGTGACAGCAGAATACATAAAAGTTTCCATTGTGTTAATCATTTGTTTTAACTTGCCGTTTTATTAGGCTGATTTATCTATTATTGGATAAATAAAGCACAAGTGGTGCCATTTGCGTCATTTAAAATAAATGGTAGAAATGTGACTTCGCGCAGGCAATAGGCGGGAACATGCGGGGATGTGGGGATGAACAGGCAGACAATGAGGATGTCTGCCTGTGATGTGGCTGAGGCGGAGGACGAGTCAGCCTGGATCAAGGTCTGTTAAATGGACCAGTGCAGACGTGACTCAAGCTGGCGGGCAACCGGGGCGAGGGGCTCCTGCATGTCTCCGATGAGCACCATGTTGGCCCCCTTGAGCGGCAGTATCTCCCCCTTGAGGGTCCCGTCTGCAAAATCGGACTGGATCGTCAGTGGCAGGTGCTTGGGGACGAGGAACAGGGTGACCGGTCCCATCTTGCCCTGGAGCACCATGTGCAGGGCCGGTCCCTGGTAGAAGGCGCAGTGGTTGACATAGGTTACCTTCATGCCCGGCATCTCGCTCAGGGTGGCGCCATATTTCTCCATTTTCGCGTTGATGGTGTGCAGGCTGACCCGCTCATCCACCGCATGAATGAAGGGCTCTTCCCCATAAACGTGGGACATGGCGACCTGAGCCAGCGACAGGGTGTCCGGTGCCACAGGCCAGCTGATCCAGCGGGTGCTCATGCCGAGCAGGAAGGCGACCGAGGCTGCGATAGCCAGAGCGCGCCATGGCGTGCTTGCAGGAGTGACGGGCAGCGGGACCACCTGCTCCTCTTCGGCTGCCATCGCCTGCCTGAGCAGGATCCGCTCCGCAAGACCGGCTGGTACGTCCACTTCCAGAGTGCTGCGCACCTGGCGCTCGAGCTGCTGCATCTCGTCCAGATGCTTGCGATTGGCCGGTGACGCCTCGGCGGCTTTCAAGAAGGCGGGATCCCTGTCCGAGGGGTGAGTGATGGCCCGGCGGCGAAATTCAAGCTCATCCATTGGTGTGTCCTCTCTGTTGTTTCGCAGACTCCATGGCCTCTTTTATCTGGTTGCGGGCGCGAAACAGCCTTGTCATGACGGTGTTCTTGTTCAGGCCGAGTTGCTCGGCGATCTCCTCCCCGCTGAATCCCCCCAGAACCTGCAGCAGCAGCGGCTCCTGATACTCGGCAGGCAGGCGCGCGATGTGACGCCTGAGCCATTCGTGCTCCATCTCCTGCTCGCTTGGCAGGACACCCTGATCCCGTAGGGGGTGCTCGTCGAGGTCGACGAGATCGAACTGCTTTCGCTCAAAGCGGCGGGCATTCTCCCGCCGCAATATGGTGATGAGCCACGCCTTGGCAGCCTTGTCGTCCAGCAGGGTATCTATCGCCTTCCAGGCGCGCAGGAAAGTCTCCTGCACCAGATCCTCGGCGATTTGCGGATCCCGGCACAGCCAGTAGGCGTAGCGGTAGATGTCCCCGTGCAGGGCGTGCACCAGGGCTTCGTACTTGGTTTGTTTGTCAGCCATCTCCCCATAGACCGGAGAAGTGCAGGGATCCTTTCCCGTGTCGGCCCTTTTTCTTCTGAAAAAACCTAACGCCATAAAGGGGTGTCCTGTTTCATGAGGGGCGCATCATGCACGCATCCACGCCAGTATTCGAAGACCATAGGCTATCGCAAAGCTCTCCCAGGTGCACAACTCCCTGGCGAGCGCCTGTCTGGGCAGGTGTTCGCCAGGGACTCGCTTGGGGGAAAAACAGGCCCGATCCAGGTCGTCCAGCAGCGCCCCCATGGCGGGGTCGCGGTGACAGGGCAGCCTGGCCAGATGAAGACAGGGGGGGGCCCAGCGCAGGACGGCCCAGGTCAGCAGGGTTTCCCTGGCCTCGTCAGGAGAGCCCGTGGCGAGGGCCCGTTGCAGGCGATAGAAGGCGCGCCAGCGCGGCCAGCGGCGCATGAATGCCCGCAGCAGGATGGCCAGGAGCACCCAATAGAGATACTGGACCCCTGGTGCGGGGGAGGCGGGAGTGGCGCTCTCCCTTGCCGTGAACACCAGAGAATGTGCGGGCAGGCGCGCCTCCTCGATGCGGCCGCTCTGGGTGTTGAACCAGCGCAGGGTCTGGGGGGGCAGCACATAGCGCCCCGCCTCGTCGGCGGTCAGGGCCTGGCGCCACTGGCGCTCGAAGCGAAGCGCCCCCTCGGCCACGAATCGCTCCTGTTGCTGCTCGCCGTCCGGCTTCATGGAGAGGCCGGCGGGCAGGGGCGGGGCCGGCAAGGGGGGCAGGCGGTTGCCATCCCCCCCTTCCATCACCAGGGTGAGGGTGCGGATCACCGGCTCACCCACCCTGGCCTGCGCCGGGCTGAACTGCTGGCGCAGCACCAGGCTGCTCGCCACCGGCTCCAGGGGGGCCTTGTCCACCTTGATGAAGAGGGTCGCCGCCCTGGCGGACAGCAGATCCCCCCCGTTGCCCGGCGCGGTCGCACCGGCCTGGTCCTGGTGCGACAACCGCCCCTGAAAGCGGGGGGATTCGATGGGATGGAGCCCGGGTCCTTTGGCCTGCAGCAGCCATTTTCGCGTGAGACGCCCGGGCAGGCCGGGGCTGGCGGGAGAGTCCCAGCGATCCTCGCCAAGGCGGCGGATGGTAAAGGCCGGGGTGATGGGCTCGCCGAGGTTGGGGGCCTCCAGGTTGGCAGGCAGCCAGAGGGTCAGCTCATAGATGAAGGGCTGGCCGGGGTAGAGATTCCCCTCATGGAGCACCCGGGCCTGCAGCTCGACCGGAGAGAATACCGGATCTTGTGTCGGCATCAGGGTGCCGTCCAGGGAACGTGTCGGCACCGCCAGGGAGGGGGTGAGATCGGCGCCAAGGGGCAGGGAGGGCACCTGGCGCGGGCTGGTATCGAGCAGGTGCAGGGGGATCTGCCAGCGGGTCAGGCTGCGGCTCTGGGCACTGACCCGTTGGATGCTGACCCGCCCGACCGCAAACTGGCGCAGCAGCGGTTGCAGGTTGAGATCCTCATCGCGGTGCAGCCCGTCGGCCTCGATGACGAGCAGCCAGTCGCGCTCGCTCGCCCCCGGCAACAGCTCGGCCTCGACAGGGGCGGCCTGCACCCGCATGGCACACAGGGCGAGCAGCAGCCAGCAGCCGATCCGGGGGGAGAGCAAGCGCAGCACGAGGATCACCAGGGCTCCTCCACCTTGATCAGGGGGCGGCGCAGGGCCTCCTTGCGAAGGCGCTGCTCCAGCAGCAGCACGGGGGGCGCCGGGGGGCGGGGAGCCTCTGAGGCGCGGGCGGGGTCGGGAGTGTCGGCCTGCTCCGGGGCATTTGCCGAGGGCGTTGTCTGCGGCGGGTTGGCCCGCAGCAGGGCCAGGTTGTGCAAGGCATCCCTGTGCCCAGGTTCAAGGCGAAGGGCGCTCAGATAGGCCTGCTCCGCGGCGGCAAGATCCCCGAGCCAGACCAGGGCATTGCCCCTGTTGTAGTGGGCGGTGGCGCTGTTTGCCCTGCCATAGGCGGCGACGGCCCTGGCGTAATCCCCGGCTCTATACCAGGCGTTGCCTTGCCAGACCGGATCCTGGAAGGCGTTGGCCGCTTCCCGATAGTGTCCCTGGCGATAAGCCTGCCAGCCTGCTTCATCTTGTCGGGAGGCCGCCTGCAGGGAAGGGGGCGCGACGCTAATGACGAGGATCACCAGCAGCCAGTGGGCGCCGATCCGCACCAGCAGCGCCAGGGGGAGCAAGGTGATGAGCAGCCAGGGGCCGAGATCCCGGGATTGCCCCTGCGTCAGGGTTTGGCCCATGGGCAGGGGGGCAAAGCGGGGCTGGCCGGAATCAAGCCAGGCCAGCCTGCCTCCGGTGTTGGCGGCAAGGGCGGCCATGGCCTCCTCGTCGGGCGCCGGCAAGGTGTGGCCGATCGGGCTGCCGAGCTGCCAGCGCTCGGCAGCCACGCCGGGCAGCCGGGTCTCCTTGCCCCCGCTGGCCAGCAGGATGTCGAGCCGCGGGGCCGAGCCTGCCTTGCAGAACAGGTCGTTGAGGCAGGGCCAGAGGGCGGCGATGCGATCGCGCGCTGTCCCGGAGAGGCCGTCGGTCACGAGCAGCAGACGGGCGGACTGGCCCGGCGGGATCAGGGTGAGGGCCAGGGCCACGGCGCGCTCGGGGGCGCTGCCCTGGACAGGCATGATGGCCGGGCGCAGGTCCGGCAGCAGCAGGGCGATGGCCTGATGATCCCGGGTGGGAGGCATGGCGAGGTAGGCATCCCCGGCAAACAGGATGAGGGCGATGGGATGGGCCGCGTCCTGCCGCGCTATGTCGGCCAGCATCTCCTGCAATCCCAGCCTTACCCGGGTTGCCCGGTCCGGCGCCAGATCCTGTGCCAGCATGGAGTCGGAGAGATCCAGCAACCAGATATCGAGGGCCGGGCTCGGCATGGGGAGACTCTGCTGGCGCAGGGCGGGGCCCGAGAGCGCGAGGATCACCGGCAGACAGGCAAGCCAGCGCCAGGGGATGGCCCGATGGCGGCTCGGCAGCAGATAGGCCTGCATGGCCGGGGAGAGCAAGCCGGGATCGCGGCGGCGGCGCCACCCCTGCCACAGCCAGGGGAGCAGGGCCAGCAACCAGAGGGGGCGCAGCAAGATCAGCTCCATGGTGCCACCATCATGGCCTGCCTACTCATGGGATGGCCTGTGTGACAGGGGGATGTGCCGGCGGGCTGGCCAGCAGAGCAGCAGCCAGGCCAGGGCCAGTGGCCAGGGGTAGAGCTCCTGGTGGGGCCGGGAGAGGGTCTGGGGCCGGGCGAGGGGCTCCAGGGTGTCGATGGCCTGGTTGATGGCGGCGAGATCGCCCCGGTTGCGGGCGCGAAAATAGCGGCCTCCTCCCAGCGTCGCCAACTGCTGCAACAGGGCTTCATCCAGTTCGGCACTGGGATCGGCGTCCCCTGCGGGCCCGGCGAAGGTGTCGGGGTCGGCTCCCACCCCCAGGGTATAGAGACGGATGCCGGCTTTGGCGGCGAGCCGGGCCTCGGTCAGGGGATCCGCATTGCCCGAGGTATTGCGCCCGTCCGTCACCAGCAGCAGGGCGGTGGGGCGGGTGGGGTCGGCGTGCTGGCGTGCCAGCAGGATGGCTTCCCCCAGGGCCGTGGTGCGCCCCACCAGATCGAAATCGAGCTCCCTGGCCAGGGTGAGCAGGGCCCCGGTCTCCTGGGTGAGGGGGGAGAGCAGATAGGCGTGATCGGCAAAGACGACCAGGGCGATGCGATCCCCCGGGCGGGAGGCGACAAGGTTGCTTATCTGCTGGCGCACCGCGGCAAGCCTGTCCGTTTGCTCTCCGTCATCCAGCATGTCCTGGGTGCGCATGCTGTCGGAGAGATCCACCGCCAGGATGAGGTCCCGGCTGCTCTGGTAGTGAATGATCGGGGGCTCCTGCCACTGGGGGCGGCACAGGGCCAGTACCAGGGCGCACCAGCAGAGCATCATGCGCCACAAGGGCTGCCCCGCCTGGGGCTGGAGCAGGGGAAAACCTCCGTGAACGAGCCGGTTTCCTCCCTTGCGCCCCTTCATGGGAGGCAGGCCGAAGCGCACCAGTAGCGGCAGGGCGAGGGCGAGGGAAAACCAGGGCCAGGCGAGGATCATCGCGTACCCTCCGGGGGAGGTGCCCCCCGCTTGCTTGCCGGGAATCGCGGCGCACTGACGCAGCGTCGCCCCCAGGCGAGATAGGCGAGGCGCAATCTTTTGCGCTGCGCCTCATCGGGCACTCTGCCCCCATAGAGCCAGAGCGGCCACTGGGCGGCAAACTGGGAAAAATCGCTCCCCCCCTTGCTGTCCAGCCAGGCGAGCCAGTCCTCCCCTTGCAGGGGGGCCGCCTCGGGCCAGCGGGCCATGGCCGCTTCTCGCAGGGCATCCTGCAGCCTGGGGACGAGATCGTCGGCCTGCCAGTCTATCCGGAGCGCCCAGTGGCGCTGGCGCCACAGGGTGAGGGCCGTCATGGCGATCAGGTAAGCGGCGATCGCCGCGATCAGCAGCCCCCCGAGGGCCATCAGGCGAGGATCCTGTGCAGGCTCGAGAGCGGGGCCTTGGTGGATGTCGCGCAGCTCGGCACGAATGGCTTGCAAGGCCTCGCTGGACGAGGGCTGGCGATATGCATCCGGTGCGGGCACGCCCTGCTCCCCCCTCAAAACAGACGGCATCCGCCCTCCTGCCACTGGCGTTGCAGGGTGGCGCCGTTGTCGAGGCGATAGAGGCGCGTCACTAGGGGCAGCAACTGCTGGCGACAGGCCTCGGCCTGTTCGTCGGCCGCCCTCTGGTAGCGGGCGCGAAAGTGGGGATCTTCTCCCGCGAGCCAACCGCTGTGTCTGCCTGCCTGCACTGCCAGCAGCCCCTGCTCGGGCAGAGCGGCTTCCAGGGGATCGCGGATCTGCCAGTAGTGGATATCGTGGCGCAGGCGAAGGCGTTGCAACTGCTGGCAGAGTGCCTGGTCCGGTGCCTGGTGATGGCTTATCAGGGTCAATCTGGCCCCGTGGGGCAGGGTGAGTCGTGCCAGGGTCTGGGCCAGCGTCCTAGGCGGGGGGGCGCGATCCAGCCCTGCCTCGTAATGGCGGCAGAGCGCTTCCAGCAGAGGCATGAGAGAGCCGCGCTGGTGCTCTGTGTGGGGGACTGCGCCCTGGCAGATCAAGGTATTGGCCTGTTTCTCCCCCTGCCAGAACAGGGCGGCGGCCAGCTCGCTGCCAAGGCGGGCCTTGAGCTGGGCGCGGGAGCCAAAGTACATGGCAGGTGAGAGATCCAGCAGCAACCAGTGGGCCTGATCCTGCTCTTCCCCGTAGAGGCGGGTGTGGGGGCGGCCGAGGCGGGCGGTGACCCGCCAGTCGATGTGACGCACTTCGTCACCGGCCTGATAGAGGCGAAGCTCCCTGAAATGGAGCCCGGGCTGGCGCCCGATACGCCCTTGGGCCGCCTGATGAATGCGGGCACGCTCGCCCTGGCGCGTCCAGAGGCGCACCGCCAGCAGCCGCTGGAGGGTGAGGGCGATGTCGGGGTGATCCCGGGGCTCGGCGACGGGGGTCATGGCGATAGGGCTGCCTGCGGGGGTCGGCTCAGGGGCATGGAATGGCATCCAGCAGCAGGGTGATGAGCGCCTCGCTATCGAGGTTGTCCGCCAGCGCCTGATAACTCGGGATGAGGCGGTGGCGCAGCACGGCAGGCGCCAGCTGCTGGATGTCTTCGGGCAACACGAAGTCGCGCCCGGCGAGCCAGGCCCGGGCCCGTGCGGCTCTTGCGAGGCCGATGCTGGCTCTGGGACTGGCCCCCACCGCGACCAGGGGGTCTAACTCGGGGCACAGGCCGCTGCCGGGGCGGGTGGCGCACACCAGTTGCACCAGATAGTGTTCGAGGCGCCCCTGCATCTGTACCCCTTGAACGGCGGTGCGGGCTTCCAGCAGGTCGGACTGGCTGAGGGTGACTGGCGGCGTCGGCAGGGCGTCGCCGCGGGCGTTGAGTTGAAGGATGGCCAGCTCCATGGCGGGGCTGGGGTAATCCACCAGCAGCTTGAGCAAGAAGCGATCGAGCTGGGCCTCCGGCAGGGGATAGGTCCCTTCCTGTTCGATGGGGTTCTGGGTGGCGGCGACCATGAAGAGGGAGGGCAGGCGCCAGCTCTTCTTGCCCACGGTGATCTGGTGCTCGGCCATGGCCTCCAGCAGGGCGGACTGCACCTTGGCCGGCGCCCGGTTGATCTCGTCCGCCAGCACCAGGTGATTGAACAGGGGGCCGGGTTGAAACACGAAACTCGCATCCTGGGGATGGAAGACCTCGCTGCCGGTGAGATCGGCAGGGAGCAGATCCGGGGTGAACTGGATACGGGCAAAGCGCCCCTCCACGGCGCCGGCCAGCGCCTTGACCGCCCGGGTCTTGGCAAGACCGGGGGCCCCCTCGATCAGCACATGTCCTTCACATAACAGGGCGATCAGCAGCCCCTCGATGAGGGGGCCCTGTCCCAGGATCTGGCTGCCCAGATAGTCTCCAAGTGCTCTGAACTCGGCCGCTGCCATGCGATAAACCCGTTGTTTTTATGGAAGTTGATCTTTTTATACCCCAGTTGGCTCACAAGGGCGAGGGAGGGTGGCAAGATGGGGACAATTTAGTTTCAATCAGCCGTATGAAATTTGTGATTGGATTGTTAAGATGTGGCGCAATGAGGTCAGACCTCTGCCTTTTTAACCCAAGGAGCCAGGATGAAACAGCCATTGAAACTGACGACTCGCCAGGGCGAACGGATAGCCGTCGTGGCGGGTCTGCGCACCCCCTTTGCCAAGCAGGCCACCGCTTTTCACGGCGTGCCTGCGGTGGATCTGGGCAAACTGGTGGTGAGCGAGATGCTCGCTCGCACCGATCTCGATCCCATGCTCATCGACCAACTGGTGTTCGGCCAGGTGGTGCAGATGCCGGAAGCGCCAAACATCGCCCGGGAGATCGTGCTTGGCACTGGCATGAGCGTCAGCACCGATGCCTATAGCGTGTCGCGCGCCTGCGCCACCAGTTTCCAGGCGGTGGCCAATGTCACCGAATCCATCATGGCCGGCACGGTGGACATCGCCATCGCCGGCGGTGCCGACTCCTCTTCCGTGCTGCCCATCGGGGTCAGCAAGTCTCTGGCCCGCGCCCTGGTGGATCTCAACAAGGCGCGCAACCTCCAGCAGCGTTTCAATATTCTGCGCCGTCTGCGCCTGAAGGACCTGCTGCCGGTGCCCCCGGCCGTGGCCGAGTACTCCACCGGTCTCTCCATGGGGCAGACCGCCGAGCAGATGGCCAAGACCCACCAGATCAGCCGCGAGGCGCAAGATGCGCTGGCCCACCGCTCCCACACCCTGGCGGCCGAAGCCTGGGCCCAGGGCAAATTGAGTGGCGAGGTGTTCACCGCCCACGTGCCCCCCTACAAGTCGCCGCTGGAACGGGACAACAACATCCGCGAAAGCTCCGATCTGGCGAGTTACGCCAAGCTCAAACCGGTGTTTGACCGGGCTCACGGCTCGGTGACCGCCGCCAACGCCACCCCGCTCACCGACGGCGCCGCCGCCGTGCTGATGATGCGTGAAGGGCGGGCCCGCGAGCTGGGTCTGGAACCGCTGGGTTACATCCGCAGCTTCGCGTTTTCCGCCATCGATGTCTGGCAGGACATGCTGATGGGCCCCTCCTATGCCACGCCGCTGGCGCTGGACCGTGCCGGCATCACCCTTGGGGATCTCACCCTCATCGACATGCACGAAGCTTTTGCTGCCCAGACGCTGGCCAACCTCAAGATGTTTGCAAGCGCCGAATTTGCCCGTGACAAGCTGGGCCGGGATCAGGCCATCGGCGAGGTGGACATGGAGAAGTTCAACGTGCTCGGCGGCTCGCTGGCCTTTGGTCACCCCTTTGCCGCCACCGGGGCGCGCATGATCACCCAGACCCTGCATGAACTGCGGCGCCGGGGTGGGGGATTGGGGCTCAACACCGCCTGTGCGGCGGGTGGGCTGGGTGTGGCCATGGTGCTGGAGGTGGAATGATGAGTGCCAAGACTTTTTCTCTGGATATTCGCAAAGACGGCATCGGCATCCTCACCATGGATGTGCCCGGTGAGAGCATGAACACCCTGAAGGCCTCCTTTGCGGACGAGATCCGCACTCTGCTGGCCGAGGTAAAGGGGAACGGGGATCTGATCGGTCTGGTGATCGTCTCGGGCAAGAAGGACTCCTTCGTTGCCGGGGCCGACATCGCCATGCTGGCGGCCTGCACCAGCGCCCAGGATGCCGAAGCGCTGTCCCGGGCCGGACAGGACGTGTTCGCCGAGATCGAAACCCTGGGGATCCCGGTGATCGCCGCCATTCACGGCCCCTGCCTTGGCGGCGGGCTGGAGCTGGCGCTCGCCTGTCATGGCCGGGTGGTGACCGATCACGGTAAAACCGTGCTGGGCCTGCCGGAAGTGCAGCTCGGCCTGCTGCCGGGCTCCGGCGGTACCCAGCGCCTGCCGCGCCTCATCGGGGTGGCCAAGGCACTGGATCTGATGCTGACCGGCAAGCAGGTGCGGGCCAAACAGGCCAGGAAGCTCGGGCTGGTGGATGACATGGTGCCCCCGTCCATTTTGCTGGAAGCTGCCATCAAGCTTGCCAAGAAGGGCAAGCCGCGCCACCACCTGAAACGGGATCTGCAGGGCAAGGTGCTGGAGACCAACAAATTTGGTCGCAAGGTGCTGTTCGATCAGGCCCGCAAGGGGGTCAAGGCCAAGACCCGGGGCAACTACCCGGCGCCGGAGCGCATCATCGAGGTGGTGCGCATCGGCGTGGAGGAGGGGATGCAGGCCGGCCTGCTGGCCGAAGCCCGCCACTTCGGCGAGCTGGTGATGACGCCGGAATCTGCCGCCCTGCGCTCCCTCTTCTTCGCCACCACGGAGATGAAGAAAGAGGTGAGCTATCAGGGGGCCGAGCCGCGCAAGGTGGGTCATGCCGCCGTGCTGGGGGGCGGCCTGATGGGGGGGGGTATTGCCTTCGTCACCGCCACCAAGGCGGGGGTACCGGTGCGGATCAAGGATGTGGCGAGCGCCGGCATCGGCAATGCCATGCGTTACAGCTACGACCTCCTCGCGAGGAAACTCAAGCGTCGCCAACTGCTGCGCAGCGAGCTGGAGAAACAGATGAGCCTGCTCACCGGCACCCTGGACTATTCCGGTTTCCACCGGGTGGACATGGTGGTGGAAGCGGTGTTCGAGGACATCAACCTCAAGCACCAGATGGTGCAGGACGTGGAGCGCGAGTGCGGGGAGCACACCGTGTTTGCTTCCAACACCTCCTCCCTGCCCATCCACCAGATCGCCTCGGCGGCGACGCATCCGGAGCGGGTGGTGGGGCTGCACTACTTCAGCCCGGTGGACAAGATGCCGCTGGCCGAGATCATTCCCCACGCCGGCACCAGTGCCGAGACGGTGGCCACCACCCTGGCCTTCGCCCGGGCCCAGGGCAAGACCCCCATCGTGGTGAAGGACGAGGCGGGCTTCTACGTCAACCGCATCCTGGCGCCCTACATGAACGAGGCGGCGCGCCTGGTGCTGGAAGGGGAGCCGGTGGAGGTACTGGACGGCGCTCTGCTCGACTTCGGTTTCCCGGTCGGCCCCATCACCCTGCTGGACGAGGTGGGGATCGACGTGGGAGCCAAGATCTCCCCCATCCTCGAAAAAGAGCTGGGTGGCGAGCAGTTCCAGGCGCCCAAGGCCTTTGACAAGCTGCTGGAGGACGATCGCAAGGGGCGCAAGAACGGCAAGGGCTTCTATCTCTATGGCAAGGCGGCCCCGCGCAACAAGCTCACCGGCAAGGAGGGCAAGAAGACGGTGGACGCGAGCGTCTACGACGTGCTGGGCGTCAAGCCCCAGGCCAAGCTTGCCAGGCAGGAGATCGCCGAGCGCTGCGTGCTGCTGATGCTCAACGAAGCAGCCATGGCCCTGGATGGCGGCGTGGTGGCCTCGGCCCGGGACGGCGACATCGGCGCCATCTTCGGCATCGGCTTCCCTCCCTTCCTGGGCGGTCCGTTCCGCTACATGGACAGCCTCGGCATCGACTATCTGGTGGGGCGTCTTGAGCACCATCAGAAGCGCTTTGGCGACCGCTTCGCCCCCTGTGCGCGACTGAAAGCGATGGCGGCGGAGCAGCAGACCTTCTACTGATGGCTCTCGACGGCATGCATCGAGCGAGGCGACCCCAAGGTCGCCTCGCTTTTTGTTGGGCGTACCTTTCCGGTTTGGGGCGGGGGAGCGAAGAAAAACGGGGCGGAGAGGGGTAAAACCTTGATCTGGCGCAAACAGGTGCCCCATTTATTACTTTGGTGGCATAGGACTCAGGCGCGGGTTGAGGTCAAATAGTCTTATCAGGAACGGGGGCGACCCCGTCACGAAAGGGACACCCATTTCACTGGATGAAGGACACACTATGAGTCTGCTCGAACACACCATCTGGACTGTATTGGGGTATGGGGCCATGCCCTTTATCTTTCTGAGTGGCTTCGTGGCAGTGGCAGTGACCTGCTGCCTGCTGCTCAATGCCTTCGGGGTCAAGTCCGCCGAGAAGTGAGTCACTCTCGTTCATGCCGCCAAATGCCAGTCCTCGGACTGGCATTTGTTTTTTGTGTCTTCTGAAGCACTTGCCCGCCCCTGATGGGGTAAAGGGAGCGCAAGACGGTCGAACCCGGCGGCCATTTTGATTACACTGACGCCCGGCATGTCCGCCCCCTTCTCTTTTATCAGGTATTCACGACTTCTATGGCGCTCAAGGCAACCATCTTCAAGGCCCAGATCAGCTTGTCTGACATGGATCGCAATCTCTATCAGGACTTCTCCCTCACCCTGGCCCGTCACCCCTCCGAGACCGACGAGCGCATGATGATCCGCCTCGCGGCCTTCGCCTGGCATGCCGCCGAGCGGCTGGAGTTCACCAAGGGGCTCTCTGCCGACGACGAGCCCGAGCTCTGGTGCAAGAACTATTCCGATGAGATTGAACTCTGGATTGAGCTGGGTCAGCCGGACGAGCGCCGCCTCAAGAAGGCATGCAACCGCTCTCGCCAGGTGGTGCTCTACCTCTATGGCGGTCGTGGCACCAGCGTCTGGTGGAAGCAGAACCAGGGCAAGCTCGGTCTGCACGACAACCTGAGCGTCATCGAACTCTCCGACAGCCAGACCCTGCCCCTGGCGGCCATGGTGGAGCGCACCATGCAGCTCACCTGTACCATCTCCGACGGCCAGCTCTGGGTCAGCAACGGCAGCCAGGAGGTGACGCTGGACCCCGTGGTGTTGATGGGACGCCCGGCCCGCGAACTGTAAACGGGATACCCATGTTCAGCGCTCTGCTCAATATCGTCATTCCCGTGTTTGCGGTGGTGGGCCTTGGCGCCCTCTATGGACGGCTGCGACCGGGCGGGGCCCTGGGTTATGTCAACCGGGCCAATATCGAGCTCTTTACCCCGGCGCTGGTCTTCTCGGCCCTGGTGAAATACCCCCTGGATCTGGCGGCGCACCTGCCCCTTGTGGGGGCCGGTGCCCTGGTGATCCTGCTGCCCGGCTTGCTGCTCTCCCTGCTCAAACTCAAGGAGATAGAGCGGGCCGCACTGATCCTGCCCGCCATGTTTCGCAACACCGGCAACCTCGGCATTCCGCTGATGGTGCTCGCCTTTGGCGAGCAGCAGCTCGGCGCCATCGTCATCCTCTTTGTGCTCTCCAACCTGCTCCACTTCTCGGTGGGGATGTTCATCCTCTCCGCCAGCAGCTCCCGCTGGCTCTGGCTGAGAAGCCCCGTGCTCTGGGCCGCCTTCGCCGGGCTGCTGGTGGCCAACCTGCATATCCCGCTGCCGGAATACCTGGTGACCAGCGCCGCCCTGCTCGGTCAGATAGCGGTGCCCCTGATGCTGTTTGCCTTAGGCATCCGGCTGATGGAAGGGGAGCTGGATCATCTGGGGCTGGCCATCAAGTGCAACCTGCTCTACCTGCTGGCGGGAGCCATCTCCCTGGGGCTCGCCGTCTGGCTGCTGCCCCTGGAGCCTGCCTGGATCCCGCTGCTGACACTCTCGGTGGCACTGCCCCCGGCGGTATTGAATTACATCCTGTGCGAGCAGTACCAGTGCCAGCCCGACAAGGTGGCCAGCATCGTGCTCGGCGGCAATGCGCTCTCGGTGGTGGTGATCCCCCTTGCGGTGTGGTTGGCGCTGCATCTGGGGAGTTGACCCTGCTCTGTCTTCCTCTTCAAGGACGCCCGATGGCGTCCTTTTTATTGCCATCGTGCATGTCCGATGTTGTTTTGCTCATCGAGTACAGCCGAGCTTGCTCGCGTATCTGACAAGGTCTTGAAGCCGGTTTAGCCGGATAAGGCAGAGAGTGGAAGGGGGAGAAAGGGAATAAAAAAGGGCGGCCTTGGCCTAATGCCGATCAGTTAAGGATCCATTGACCGATCCTCAGGCTGTGTAAGAATCCGAAACTCCTTGTTGGGTTTCGGATTTTTTTATGCGTATCGACCAAGCTCTCGACTTCATTCACGCCT